>JANMEE010000168.1:0-35150 GCA_031376645.1 Dolichospermum sp. OTE_75_concoct_329_sub
ATTATGTGGTGAATTTACATAATATTCCTCAACCTTTGGAAGCGGCGATTAATCTCCCACCTGAAATCTTTGAAATGTAGACACAGTAAGCGTTTCCAGACCATCTTGCAGGTTTTTACACGTATCTCGGCTCAATACCAATTAACGGTTGTCAAGAGGATTCTACAGAGATACAACCCAAATTTTAGCTTAATCAGCAGAAGCCCCACGTCTCACTCTTAGGAGCGTGGGATAAATGCGCGTGAGTTGAGTTGCGTAGCCAGAATTGTATTTGAGCGTAGCGAAAACAAAGAAGGCTACAGCGACGAAACGAACAAAATATTGATTTTATGTTATTATAGAAGAGTAGGTGTAGTCCAATTAAATGCAGAAATGCAGCCTACAAAACAAAAAAACAAATCTCAAAATCAAAGAACCGTGGGGCGCACGGTCTTAAAGCTCAGTTAATGTCCTCATAGAGGAGTCACTGAGAAGCCCACACTCACCTGAAAGGGAGTGTGTGGAGTACGTCACTGAGTCTTTATCACTGCCTCACTGGATAATACAACCCATCACTAATCTGAAATTTCCACCCTAAACTACTGGGATCTCGGTTTCTGGACCAACTGATAAATTCCTGCTCACTCTTGCTTTCCCGTTCTGTGATTAGACTCTGCTGTGTTACCCCCAACCGTTGCGCTAAGTTCTCAGGAGCAAATTCTTTGATCTCTACTGCTTGTTGTTGATACTGGTAGGGATACCCCGACCGCCGGGGTCTAGAATTACCACCACTGTATTTGCCAGAAGCGATCGCTTTTTCTATTTTCTCTAACTGTTTACCAAGCACTTCTAATTTAGTGGCCACCAGTTGATCTTGTTGGCAAAGATGGGTTTCCAGTTCTCCCAGTTTCTCCTCCACCTGCTGTAATTCGCTGGTTGCTTCCAGTTTTACACTGCTATCGAACTGCGCTATCAATTCCTGTAATCCTTGCAATAACGGTGTTGTGTGACCGTCACGGTGGATTTTTGCTAGTTGCCGTACTACCGGAATTAGTACAGTAGGCACGCGAATCATTTCACTGGGTGGGGTCTTGTTTACAGTCATGATATCTGTAGTTGATATCGAATATTGTAACCCCCAATAGCAAGTTTCCTCTAAGAATCAAAATGTCGGTTCGCAGACAAAGTGAAAATTGACGCGAACTAATTGAAAATATACTTGTGTGACCCTTATTATTTCGTACCCTGAGAGCGAGCGCTAATTATAGAAGTGTTTCTCCAAAGCCTATACTGTAATGAGTTGCGAACTTTTATCCTCATTTGGCAGAAAATTTCAATTAGTCCGCGATTTTGGTAGGAATTTTTCATCTACTCCGTGACAGATTTTCACTTTGTCTGCGACAAGGTAAGTTAGAACCCTGATTATTCCGTTGAATTTTTTTCAATTAGTCTGCGAACCGACACTGCCACAGATACCAGCAAGCAACAGTGCGCTAAGGTTGCAATTGTCAACAAGTTGTTCTCCGGTTTTTTTGTTAGGTAGTTCAGTTAAAGCGTAGACATTACGAATCGCAGAACGAATACCCAAATCATCAGCAGGTAAAACAGTTTTCTGACCCCACAGTTAATGAAACGTGGGGTTGTTATTTCTAAGACTCTGGTTTATTTTCCAACCATTGTTCTAAATCAGTGATAGAGGAGAAATCCAAGAGCGCTTCACCAAGTAATTCTAACTGCTCAATTGTCAATGTCCGAATTGTCTCAATGAATGATGATTTAATTTCACCAATTCGCCGATTTAGTTGCCGAATAATTAGTTGTTGTTCACCGCGTTCCATTGCTAATTCTTCTGTTGGACTAATGAAAGGCATTTGATTTTCCTCCTCTAAATGTTTGATTTTAGCGACTAATCCTCGTTGCAATTCTTTGGGCAATGTCATCATTTTATCAATTATCTTAAAAAGGTTAACAATTTTTTCTTTTGTTAAGCCTCTCTCATATAATCCCCTAATTAATGTCCATTTCCACTGTTCCCGTTCTGCTAAATTCCCCGTGGTGGCTTTGGTTTTTAAATGTGCCATTACTATGATAGCAAAGGGATTGTCACTCGATTCTAATTCCTGCCAACGGGATTCATAGTCTAGCAGTTTAGCAATGGGAAACTTCAAACTTAATTCACAATCTAACATGGCTTGTTCATAACTGTTAGGTCGCCAAGTGGAACTTGTATCACCTAAAATTGCCAAACCCACCACAAATTTATGATAAAGGTCAAAGGCTCGGTAATTATAAATGTACATTCGTTCCTGGAAGTCAACATCATATTGACTCTGAATCTCAATATGAATTAAAATCCATACTTGTGTTTTATCCAATAACCAAACTTTGTACAGTTTATCTGCAATCCGTTTTTCAGTTTCTGATGAAGCTGTAATTTGTTGCAGTTCTTTGTCTAGTGATTCCGGTGGTTTTGTCCAATCAATTGCTTTATAAGCTACAGGAAAGAAGAAGGATAAGAAACTATCAAAATATTCGTTTAATGCTTCTTTCCACGATTCATCGTAATTCGCAGTGATTTCTTTTTTGGTCATAAAATGCTATACTAATAATTGTTATTACAACTTCGGTTTCTCTACTTTGATTTGTTGATATCTACCTAATATTCTAGCCTAAAATAGTTACTTTTTTATCAATACTCTATGTTTTAACTAAAGTAAAAACCTATTTTTAAATACGGAGAAGTTTTGATTAATTTAGATACTAAAACGGCAATGTTTACGAAAATTGATTCAGTTACCATTATTAATAATGTTACCTTGTTGGTATTCTACACAGAAGCCCATTGTTGGCAATTCCGGTTAATTAGTGCTGGTGGTGAGGTGTTTGGGGAACGCAAACTTTATTACACCCCAGAAGCAGCAGAAAAAGCGGGGCGGGAATGGATTTTTCAGGATAGTTGATTCTGAAGGGATGGAAGGCAAGTAAGCGATACCTTTGATCAGCGTAGCTATCGCTCCCTAGAAATCGCTGTAGGCATTTATTTAATATCTATCTTTTGGTAGATGACACTGGACTTACTTAGTGCATATTTTGACTTTATACAAGTCAAAAATGAGGAAAACCAAGAAATCAGCAAATTTTCCTGAATTTAATAGTAAAGTAACAAATGATTGATTGAATAAAACAATCAAGCTAAAAACAAAATTTTTTCGGAGCTTAATTATGGATACATTCCAAAAATCTAGTGGTAATACTAATCAATCTCAGAACAATAAACAATGGGGCAGACTTCAAGATTTAGGTGCTGCTGTCAAACTTACTAAGAGCGGACAAGGAAAAAGTGCCGAAGGCAGCAGAGGACATCAATAATATTATTTTTTCTTGTACCAATTTTATATAAATCTGTACATAATAATCACTAAATCTGAAGAAGATTTAAGGTTTATAACATTGTGAATCTTTATATAAAGTAGGTAGTAAGAATAAAATACAAGACGGAAGGTAAAAACACTAAATGCCTTCCGTTACTTTATGAATACACAAATCAAAATAAGAAAATTTAGACAAGTATGATTAATTTACGTATATTAATAGATGCAAATGCACCAAATATATTGGCAGATAAATTTTATAATTTTTCTTTTTGGTCTTGTATTAAGAATGAAAAAGTAAATCCAGTATTATTTGGTAAATGTGTATTTTGGTTGACAAATTCACTAAAAAGGAAATCGTTGGAATGTCAGCCATTGATTATAGCAAACGGTTCATCTGATAATTTATTGGAAAGTATTCCAACAACAATAGAAGAGCTTGCAGAAAAAACCCCTTTAGTCTTTTGGGATGAAAGGCAGAATCGACTAATGTGTTTTTCACATCCTTTTGGCAAAGGAACATTTTTTTACACTTATTTAGATGAGAAATTGATAATTTCTACATCGTTACAAGATTTAGCACCCATTCTAAATAAGTTAGAACTGAATCCATCTATGGTTGCAGAATATTTTGTACTAATTCGTAATACTAACTGTGACCAAACACTAACTTTTATAAAAGGAATAAATCAAATTCCCCCAGGACATATCTTAGAATGGAAAGATGGACACATAACAATAAAACCATACTGGTTTCCACAAAAAGAACCAATGGTTGAGAAATTAAGTTTATTTGAAAGTGCAAAATATGTACGAGAAACACTTGAAAAAACTATTATAAAAACTAATTTAGATTCTAAAATTGGTTGTTTAGTAAGCGGAGGCTTAGATTCAAGTGTAGTTGCAGCAACCGTACAACGGCAAATGAAATCCATAGGAAACGAAGTTGTATTACTTACTCTAAGACATGAAATTGATTGCATTGAAGAACATAAATTACAACAATTGTTAGCGAAACATCTTCAAACACCTCTTGTAACATTGCCATTAACTATTCCACGACTCCAGTTAGAACCATTAAGAGCCTTGAACCGTTTAAGTGATTCTCCTTCAGGTGGATTATTTACAGGCATTTATATGGAAATAATAGAAAGGGCAGCAGAGATAGGAATATCTGTTCTTTTTGGTGGAGAAGGTGGTGATGAAGTTTTTTCATCAAACCCACATCTCATAGCAGATTTAATTATTGATAATCAATGGAAAAATGCTATACAAGCATTGGGATTTTTCTCATCGTTTGATGGTGATAAAAACTCATTAAAAATACTAAGTGATAATAATATTTTATCTTTATTCTTATTGAATCAATTCAAAGGAAATGCTAGTATAGAATCATTAATTAAATTTAAAATCAAACAAAATGTTTTAAATACTTCCAATTTAATATTCCTTAAAAACTTTTTTGGGGATTTTTCTGTTCATTTAAAATTAGCATATAATTCATATATCGAAGACCTAATATCCAAAAACGAAAATGGCTTCTCTTTTGCTACTTATGATAATTATAGAAGAGTTATTGAAATTCCATTTTATGAAGCTTGTTGGCCATACTATGAATGTGGAGCAGGAGCTAGGACACAAATTATTAATCCCATAGCAGACATAAGTGTTTTTAAATCTGCTATGACTCTTCGCTTAAACGAACGGGCAGGAACATGGGTTGGATTCCGTCCTAAACGTTTACTGCGACTAGCAGCAGAAAATGATATTCCTCCTGAAATGGGTTTTTACCCCAAAATAGGTGTTAGTAATCTTGTAGTTGAAATGACTAAAGGTATGGAAAATGAACTAATTGAGCTATTACTATCATCAGGAGTAAAGGAAATTGGAATAAATCCACCTTTGGATTTACTCGATCCACGCAACGTTCCAACTAAATTCTCACTTTATTGGGCATTATTATTAACACTTTCTATTTGGTTTGATGAATTAAAAAAAAGTGTAGCAGAAAAACGCCATGCATAATAAATTAACTCCAGATTTAATCGTTAGTCTCAATCCGTATGTATCAGCCATAATTGATAAGAAAATAGATCAAGGAGTTCTGTTAGATGAAAAAAAAGGACGCTATTGGCATTTATCATCTAATTTACTCTCATTAGTGCTAATTTTAGCTAAATATCCTAATGGTCAATCAATCGAAGAAATGGCAAAACATTTATCATTATATAGCAAAGATGAAGAAGAAGAACTTAAAAAAGCTATTCAAACTCTTCTGGAAGGGAAATTAATTAAAGTCAAAAACAAATCTAAAGAATTTAGACAACCTTCTTTGTTGCTTGTACTGAATTATGCAATTATGAATTTATGGTGGAGAATTATTCTGCAAATAATAGGATGGTATCCAGTATGGAAGATTAGATTACAACAAGCAGAAATATACAATGATTTGTTAGCTGAAAACCAGTTTAGTAAAAAAGGAAATCCTCCAGATATTATTGATGAAATAATAGCAGCTATGCGTTTAGCCTGTATATTTCCTTGGGTTCGACGTGATTGTGTACCAAACTCACTTACAATTTATCATCTTCTTATAAAAATGGGCTACTCACCAAAATTAGTTATTGGAGCTAAAGTTATACCATGCGAGCCACATATGTGGGTTGTTTTAGATGGATATAGAATTGATTCAGGTGCGAATGATATATCATTAGATGTATTTAATCCTATTGGTTATGTCGCACAAGTAGATGATTTTATAAAATAAAAATTATCCAGTAAGCTACTATAAATTTAAACCTGTGGGAAAAAATCCCAGTAATTACAAATTAGCCGATATTTTTTCTAAACGCAGTAAGAGTTTTACTTATAATAAATATGCAAGTTAAATGTCCAATAGCTTATTACCACTACTTCCAGATCACTACCCAGAACTTTAATCTAAAATAAATTTATCTGTGGCAGAGTATGAGCTAATTGGCAATTCTGTTTCTTCAATAGGTTGTGATGAAGTTGTAGATTTAGTATCCTGCTTATTCTCCTCCTGTTTATTAGTATGATGAGAATTTGTGCCACTCCTTTTTACATCAACCAATTTTGTAGGTGAATTAGTCATACTTGCTGTAGCGGGTGGAGTTTTTGTCTGATTTGGGACAGGAGAATTATGAATTTCTCTGACATTTGGGGTAGTAGATGTTTGAGTATAAGGTAAATCTAAAGACAGAACAAAATTTCTTTTGTAGGATTTAATACCTTCACACCACTCGTGAATAATGTAATCCAGAATATCAGTAGAGATTTTGGGTCTATTTAGCTTTTCTTGTAAACTTTTATGTAAAGCTTCTCGATTAGTTGCCCCTACTGTTTTAGATTCAAAATAGTCTTTTGGATGCTTCTCAAATATTCCTGTTAAGGATACAGAATGTACAAGAATTTCTCTGTTTCCAGAAAGTAAATCCCGAATGATTAGGGTATATTCAGCCATCTGTTTTATCTTCTCTATGAAATTCATTTATTCAGTATAACTTGAAAAAGTGAGTGGATGTAACTTAAAATAATAGGCAACCCTATAAATTTGAAGTATTGCTGTGTTTCACTTTCCAGTAAAATATCTTAACCTCTTTCCAGCCTTAGCGAGTATTTTTCTTATAGCTGGTTGTAGTCCACCTCCTGAGAAGATAGAGGATCAATGCCAAAGATTTGTCAAAGTTATGCAAATTGTGGTTGACGAAAGGCAGACATTTAAAAATAATCCCAAGTTTGATAGAGATATTCTATCTTTATTTAAAGATTTTGCAGATAAATCTGTTAAATCAATCAAGGCTCAACCTCAATTTAACGATAATTCACTTATTAACTATCAAGGTCAGTTTTCCAAGTTATACAAACAATATAAATCGGCTGGTTCAAATCTTCTTAAATCGGGTAATGTAGAGAAAAATCCGAACATTGGGTATGCCTCTCTGAACTCAATCCAACAATCTATTCCAGAAGAGAAAAAACTAATAACAGATTTTAATAGTTATTGTAATGCTCATGGATTCCAAGTAAAAATTTAAGCAATTTAATTTAGTCGTGGAGATGAGTTAATTATTGTTTTGATACTTTTGCCACTTTCTCCAATTCATTTCTAAGTTGACTGCTCCACCTCCAAAAGATGAAAAACCATGTAATAGCAAAGGAAAAGGTGATACCTAATACAATCAAATACTCTTGCCAAGAAAGTGCAGCTTGAAATCCAAAGTTATTTAATCGGATAAGTTTTTCTGGAGAAGAAAATTCAAAATTTCTTTCTTGAGAAGTTACTGTCAGGATAGTTTTGTATTCTACTGCTTGTTTGGCATCCTTTTGTTTATATGTTACTTCGTACTCGCGGAGGGTTTTAAAGAAAGTAACTAAACTATTGGCCACATCCTCAGAACTTGTAGAGAATTTATATAATCCTCCTGTTGCTGAAGCAATATCTTTAAGTCTTTTTTCGTCTACAATAAATGTATTGATATCGGTCTGAGGAGGAGCAAACTGATTATCTTTTTCTGTAATTAATTGCATTGCTTCAAAGATAAATTCCTGGGATGACAGATTAGGTAGTTTACAAATTAAACTAACATTATTAACTGTTAATTCCGCATTTGTAAGGGGACAGTTAGTGCGATCGCGCAATTCCTGTAAAGTTTCTCCATAACCAATAGTATGAACTGTAACTTTGGTGCTATATTTTTGTAAAATCTCCCTTAAGCTATTAAACTGTGCCTGTTCGTGAGAACGATCAATTACATGATAGCCATCGGATAGTAAAATTACCGCTAGTCGAGGATCTGTATTTTCTTTAGCTTGTGGGGAATTAAAGAGGTTCTTGATGAAATTGGTAAGGAAGCCAACTAGTCCAGGATCTGTAGTTTCTTTAGTTTGTAGAGACTTTCCTTTTAAAGCTAAAAATTCAACAGCTTCCTGAATTGGTTGATAGAGATTTGTCGCTGCACATACATTTTGACTAGCTAATTCATCAATTTGACTGTCTAAATTAGTATCTTTAATTTCATAAAAGTTTTTTCTAATTTTGGATTCATTCACATCATACACAACAGAACATTTTTTCGGATCATCTGCAAAACCAAAGGGAACAATGGCAATTTGATAAGGCAGTTTTTGGTTTCTGAGTTCTTGTAAAATCTTGCGGATTGCTTTTGTAGCTCCGTTGAGTTTTCTGACTTTACTACCGTCTCTTTGCTGCATACTGCCACTCATATCTAATAAAATAATGATATTGGCAGGTTCAGGTTGGGAAAGTTCTGGGGAAAGAACTTTATCTACTACAGGATTGGCTTCTATACCTTTTTCATCAAATGTTTTAATTTGAAAATTATCCCGACTCAAACCAGAAACAGGCTGATTTTCTGCGTCTATAACTTTTACTTTCATAATGACGCGATCGCCATCTGTTTTGTAATTAAGGATTTCTACAGAACCATTAGCAGCGAATACAGGAGTAGGTATCCAAGCTAAAACAATGGTTAATAGTTTGAGTTTATTATTGCGGATCAAGGAAGCGATCATAAAAAACAAACCGATAGAATTTTTTTTCATCTGAAGTTTCATCTGAGGTTTCATCTGAGGTTTTATCTGAGGTTTCATCTGAGGTTTTATCTGAGGTTTTATCTGAGGTTTTATCTGAGGTTTTATCTGAAGTTTTAAAAGTAATGATTTGATTGTGGTAGAGAACATATTTACCATTCCGGGGCTGCTGTTTTGGATCAAGTTCAACATTATTTTCATAGCATCGTAATTCAGCAGAACGAGAGATAACTTTAATTTCTGCACACCGAGAGGGAATGCCAGGGAGATAAATATCATCATCTTTATCACCACCAATGGTAATGGGTTTACCAATAGGCAGTTGAATAGATAAACCTTCTTCGATTACGTCTGCCTCTTTGGAATTTAGTCCTTCATTTGGCGGTTCAATTACAAATTGCAGTGTATTTGTTTGCTTAAGTTTAGGTCGTTCACGTGGTACTGTATCCTCTTTAAGTCTTTCTGGATTAATAGATTCTAGTCCTTCACCTGCACGTAAAGCTACTTGAAAGGTTGGAGAGGTAGCAATACTGAGAAATGCTCCTAAAATGCAACCGAAAATGAAAAAACTAATTGGTTCATTGTATGTAGATGGAAAGACTTTATTTTGAGATAATTGCTCTGTGAGTATGGCAGCAGCAAAACCAGTCATACTACCAAATACAATGGTGTTGTAAATTCTCTTAGTTCCCTTAGCAGTTAAACCTTGGGTACTGCGCGATCGCCAACTCAAACCTTCGCACAAACCTGTACAAAAACCAACAATACTCCAGGCAATAATTTTCACATCTTGAGCAGATAAGCGTGTCATTTCATAGAGAATAAAAGTAGAAATGGCAGCAAATAAACCAGAAAGTGCCGCAGATAATATCGTCTTTAAAAAATAACTGCGTAGTGTTTGAAAATTATTTCTATATCGGGTAGGGTTGCTCAGAAAAATTTCTGTTGCCACCATAGTAATAGCGAAGAAAAAGGCTAGAACAGGTAATAAGATAAAGTCCGGTCTAAATGGTAAAGTTCCACCACTAATACTTCGCGCTAGTCCCAACATAATTTGAGCAATATCCCAACTTATCAAGGCAGAAATAATACCTGATAGGATATATAGGAGTAGTCTTTCAGGTTTCATATTCTACCTCTTAATGTTAGAAATACAGGTTTTAAATTTTTTTACTTCAGATTTTTTTGCACAACTTTCTAAAGGTTGGATTATTTGATCGTAAGACCTTTGACCATCAAGAGACTCTTTCAAGTATTTAAGAATCATTAAAACATATTGATCTATTTCATTACTTTTATTTGAAGATTTTAAATTTAAAGCAACAGTTTGATGGATATATTCATCTCTTATATATTTGTAATCCTCGCTTTCTCTTATGGAATCTTTTGTTGCTTGATATTTTTCATTTTCTGGATTAAGTTTATTAAATTTATTTATTTCATCTATTTCATTTTGCAGTATGTTTTTTAGTTGTTTTTCACATTTTTGTATTTGCTTATTTGTTTCTAAAGACTGATCGTTACTAATATTTCTGCACTCTTCAAAACTTTCTTTTAAAGATGGTTGTGAAGAACTTTGCCCATGCTGAAAGATATCGGTTAATGATTTAAGACGAGTTTGACTTAGGAAAATTAGTAGTATAACTGATATGACAATAACCAAAATAACTTTAATATTCCCTCCTATTAAACTATGCCCTCTTTTTCGTGAAGCAGATTGTCCTATCTGTATACTGCTTGTACTGGTTATCTCCAGATTTGGAAAAACACTAGTTCCCAAAATTGTATTTATTTGCTCTTTATCCTTGTTCTCAAGCTTTCGCAAAACACTATGTGGTATACTTCCTTCACTAAATTGATAGCAAATTGCTGATAGCAAGTTAATTTTTAATAGTTCTGGTTCATGCTGGTTAAATAAATGTTCAAGTGGATTAAGTTCAGCGTTTACTTTTTTGTGCAGTAAGTTAGCAAGACTAGTAAGCCCAGGATTATTGCTAATGTTTTTCCTCCATCTAAGATTCGCCCATCTGTCATTTTTAGTTTGTGGTTGCTGATATTTTCTAAAAGTATTACTTAGTCCTGTAAAAACAGAGCGTGTAATTTCTCCGCCATAGACTTGTTGTTCAGTATTAAAACTATTTCTATTCAGCCTATTCAGCAAAAAATTCACACAATTTGTAACATATTCATTGAGTTTTTCAGACCAAATATTAGTTTTTTGGCTAACAAACAGCAGTTTACATAATTCATAAATATTGACATTATCTAAAAGTTCATCTAATAAACTAGAAATACCCTCGTATATGCGATCACGAATGATCTTCTTTTCCGCCTGTTGTGTACAAGCTTCACATATAAATGTTTGTGTTTCAAAAGAAATTTTTATATAGTTTTGATTTTTTGATTCTCGTAACCAATTTAGCCATTCAATAATTTTTGCTGGGTCTAAAAGAGGTAGTAAGGAATAATATCTAACTGAGTCTGATGGTGGATCTTGATTGAGATGTTTTATATATTGATTTTCTTGTGTAAAAAATCTACTCCAATCTATATTTTCGCCATTACACAATATTTTAATAATAGCACGCGCTTTTTCTGAACGTTTTTGGTTACTACTGAATTCACTATTATCCAATTGCACAAATTCATCTAATATCTTCTCCAAATTATCTGGAACTGGCCTGGGTTTTATGAGAACACCGTTTACTCTTATTGGTGGTAAGGGATCTATGGGAACATTTTTTAGTTTTAAATCACTTTCAATCTTTTGTTTAGCAGGTTCATCTGCACACAAAATCGCAATATAATATTCTGGAAAATCAAGCTTGTGAACATTCCAAGCCCATGCAATGGGGAGTCCCAATTCTTCTGCTTTTTGAACAGCCTGATTGTGTAATTGAATCCGGTCATCTTCATTGGAATTAGCTAGTGAAAGAATAGAAGGATAAACAGGATAATTTTGTTGATTATCACCTTGATTAGAGTTACTTAGTAAATATTGATTACAAACTAACTTATTTCCCGTAAAGGAGTCAGGGTTCATATCAAAAGATAGTTTATCATCCAGCCACCAGTGTAATAAAGTTCCCACGCCATCCATTGATGATAGGCGACGATTAACTTCAGATTCTTTATCTAGCCAAAAGTAGCGATATCCAACAATACCTTCTGTTGCTCTATTATCTTTTTGATAATTGGCAACTGCCAAAACACAGTAGCGATTATCTATAACTCTAGCAATTAGAGCTACTTCAGAATCAAGTATCTGACCAGTAGGTATGCGAAATATTTTGAGAGAATTCTGAATTGGAGTTGGTATTTCCTCATGATAGTTAGAACGGTCAATCGCATTTCCAAAACCTCCAGATATCCATTTACCATTTTTTTCAACTTCAGTAAAACCTCTGGAAAATTCGTATATTTCCACTTCTCCATTATAGATAGACATAATTCAATCTCCTTGATGTTTATCGTAATTGAGGATCATCTTTACCTGTTTGTAGCCAGTATATAGGAGCAACCAAACCGAAGGGCTGCCAAGCTTCTGGGTGACGTAGTTTGTATGCTGTGCTGTCCCCCCTGACAGGCTGACAATTAGGCTGAAGTGTATCACCAACGAAGCCAAAGGCAGAACACATAAAAAAGTTCATTGAACAACCCCAAGTTTGCCGCCAATTCTGTAAATTTGTGAAGGTGCTTGAAAATTTGAGTTCAGCAAACTCTTTGGGCTTATAGCGATAAATATCCTTTTGTTCCCCTTTCGTAAATACAACTGCAATTCTATGTCGTTTTAACCTGCGGCGATTTCGCTGAACTCCAATAATATTTCCCAGTTCTCTTTGCAAAGTAACAACAGCTTTGGCATAATCGCCATCTCGTTGGTTGGGAGCAGTGCTATCTAGCATAATCATTAAACCAACTACAGAAGCACAATCATTGAGAGCATCTGGAGTAAAATTCCCAGCAATCAAACTTTCAATTAATTCTCCCATAGGTGCGGTGATAGATATGTTGAGTCTAAGAGGTTTTCTCTGAATTGTTGCTATTGGATTCATTAAAAATCTTGGTTTCAATTTAATTGAAAATCTACAGGAATCGGCGTATTCACTTGCTAACATTGGTATGCCATTTTTTAATATATTCTCAGCACTGTGTTGAAGATGTTCTGCGCCATGCCCATAGGGATCTACAGAAATAATGCGTCCTTCCAGATAGCTTTCAGCTTGCAAACAGACAGAGAGTGCTGCTAGGTATGAGGTTTTACCCGCATCACGAGTACCAACCATGCGGACATCGCCACCTGGCAGATTTATAGGAGTAGCACTGAGAAAGTTAAAAAAATTAAAGAAATTCATTATGTAAATGTTCTCCTGTAGCCAGCCAGTAAATTGGTTCAATTACACCATAAGGATTCCAGTTGTTGTCATCTCGCAAGAGGGCGCGATACTCAGCATGATTACCATCATCTTCAGTATAAAACCGATTGGGACGAGGATCATTTTTTCCTAAAATACCATAGGCTGAACAAGCAAAAAAGTTAACTTTATTTTTTAATCTGTCTTTTAATAAGTTATAGGTCTTAGGTAATCTGATTTTAAATAAATCAGCTTCTGGATCTAGACGACCTCCCCAAATTTCTCCGCGTTCACATTTAGACATAACAACAGCAACGCGCTGAATAGGTTGTGAATTACTTTTCTCATCAATGCGATCGCATAAGAATTGAAAAATTTCCATAAATTCTTTGTCTCTATCAGTTTGCCATTCCGTCAGCATAAACATCCAACACTTTATCGTGAAACATTGATTCAGAAAATTCTTAACATCCTGCTCAAATTTAGCTTTTTCTTTAGGAGATTTTGAGTTACCAGGATTAATAAAAGCATCAACAATCCGATCAAATCTTTCTCCAGCAAGGTCTTTAGCAATCAGTTTTATTTTTCCTGCTTGACGAAAACGTTTAGTATTCTTGATCGCAATATCAAATCTATACTCATATTCTTCACTCAAATCAGTTGGAATTACTGTTTGCTTTTGTCTAATGCGATTATTAATGATATCTACAAGGTTTTCTATTTTGACTCCACCTGCTCTAATAGTATTTCCATCCTGTTCCTTTAATCCGGGAGCAAGTAAAGATGCTAGGTAAGTCGTTTTACCAGAACCTCTAGCCCCCATAATACACATTTCTAAAGAAATTGATTTGCTTTTAGGTATCATCTACTTATCTCCTCTCCCACACCAGGAAATGTTCCCAACGTCAACCAAGGAATTTCTAACAATTTTCGGTCTTTCTTCGTAGTAATAAAAAAACTTAGTTTAGAAGGTCCTCTTCTGTTAGCGTTAAACTCTTTAATCACATCTTTAGCGACACTAAAGTAAGTGAGGTAAATACGATCTAAATAAGCACCAAAATTATTACATCCTGATGGATTATATTGCCATCTTTCACTCTCTTCTTTGTAATTGCAAAAAAGATCAGCTTTGTGAAGGCAAATAAAAAAATGCTGGGCTGAACTACAATTATTTTTCAGTGTTTCGAGATTTCTTTTCAGATTTCTGATCCACACTTCACGGGGATACAAATCATTTTCTTTATTTACTCTGTCAAGAGGATTAGACTCAGATTTTAAATAGCGATCTCTAACTAACTCTTGATATGGGTGCAGAACTAAGATAATGTAACGAGCTTGGCTGATTCTCTGCATAAAATCCTGATAGGCACTGGGAAATTTATCAGAAGGATTCTCAGTTGCCTTTATATCTCCCCAAAATTCACCACGAGTATCAATCAAATCAACCATAATTTCTCTAGGTCTTGATAGCCTTAAATATATTGTGAGTGAATGTAAATTGATAGGATTTTCTGTAGCCACTATCTTTCCATCAAGACCAAGCAGATCCTCTTTAAGTCTGCTGCAATCATCGGGATCAACAACAACATATTTTTCTTGTGCAGACTGTTCACACAAGCCTAAGATCATGCTGCTCTTACCAACTGCCCTATCACCAAGTATGATCACACTCATAGAAGTTGCTGCTCCACTGCCTCACCCTGAATAGGAAACCCCGTATAAGTCAGAAGCGTATCATTAATGATCCACTCTTGACGCGGAATATTTTTGAGGTCTGCTTCTGTAATTCTTCCTGATAGAAAGTGCAACTCTTGATTATGTGAACCCCGCAACATATTATCACTTAAGTGCTGTTGTATAAAAAGACCGTCAATTAATAGATCAACGTGCTGCAATAGACGATCTGCACCTCTAACATGACCTGACTGTAGTTGTTCTAAACGGTATCCTGTCCAGCAAACTACTGTTTTACCAGCAGATTGAACTAGATTGGCTAATTCTGCCAGAGCTACTGCTTGAGCGAAGGGTTCACCACCGGAGAAGGAAATACCAGCTAAGTCAGGTAACTGTTGAAAGACTTGCCACACATAATCTACTGTGACAACTTGGTTGATACGAAATTCCAAAAAGTCTGGGTTTTGACAACCAGGACAGCGAAAAGGACACCCCTGCACCCATAAAACCATTCTGTTTCCTGGTCCATTGGCGCAGGAACGGGGTAGCCACGATGCTAAGTTTAATAAATACTCTTTTGTCATAGTTAATAGCCCTGTGTCTCCAAGCGACGTTTAGGAGACTCTTGTGCTAATGGCTTGACTTCTGGTTCTACTTCCACAGTGGTTACTTGCTGCGCTGAATAAACCTGTCTATATTCTTCTGGGACAGATTGACCATCTAAGCTATCCCACTCTAAGTAATATCCCTGTTCTTGAAAGATTTGCAAGGCTTGTCCAGTTCGAGCCGAGCAGTTCGCAGTTTCTTCATGGGGTCCGAACAAGTCTATTTGCTGCCCATCAAATTGCACTCGCATAACTGTGTTCACCTTTTCCCCTGTTTCTGGGTTTTCATGGGTTTCGATTTTCACCACAACGTCGCCATCATCAATTCCGATAATTTCAGCGATATAATCAACCGTTGGATTCTGCCAAGCTTTAACTAAATTTTCTGCGGCTTCCCAGACTCTATCTGTCTGTAATTCTGCTGCGGTAATTTGTTGATGAATTGCTAACAAATCTGGATCACTGAATGGACTGCTGCTCCTGCGTATCTGCTCAATCTCAGTCTCCAATTCTTGAATTATTGCTGCTGGTAGGCGTTCACGGATGGCATCTAGCCTAGTTTGAGCATACTCAGCTTGGGATTGTAGTTGCGATCGCTCCTTCGTAAATGCTTCTATACGAGCATTATCAAGTGCTTGTAGATTCGCCTCTGCTACTGCCAGATTTCCCGAATCAAGTGCTTGCTCAACAGTTTGCATAGCTTGTAAAACAGTTGACTCATCTAATAATTCCTGTTCAATTAGACTTTGATACTCTTCCCTAATTCGTGGCAGACGAGATTTTTGTTCACGAATCTTAATTTGTATGTCCCGTTCCTGGAACTTTGCATCATTGTTCACAGGTAAATTCTCAACTATTCGCTGAGAATTTGTCTGAGGTAATTTCACAATAGTCTTCTTTTGAGGATAGGAACGTCGAGCTTCAGCAATTTGCCGTTGGATTTCCTCTTCTTGCTGTAGGGCTTTCTCTGTTTCTAGGCGGACTCTTTCTTGATATGCTTGAACAGCTTTAGCAGCCATAACTACAGCCGTTCCCGTTGCCATCACACCTGCTGCAACAACAGTTCCTGCTACAGCCACTCCCGCTACGGCTGCTTGTGCTGCCAATGGTGCAATATGTGATGCTGTTTTAGCAGCCATAACTACAGCCGTTCCTGCTACATTCACCCCAGCTACGGCTGCTTGTGTTGCCAACGGCGTAATACCTGATACCTCGTATGTTTTTGTACCACTCATTGATGCTTCTCCAAATTTGTACAAATAGAAAACTTATAAAATCAGTTGACTTAAAAAACCTTCTT
Organism: Dolichospermum sp. OTE_75_concoct_329_sub; assembly: GCA_031376645.1. GTDB lineage: Bacteria > Cyanobacteriota > Cyanobacteriia > Cyanobacteriales > Nostocaceae > Dolichospermum. The sequence goes on from JANMEE010000168.1 coordinate 16,859, forward strand.
CAATAGATGAAGCAGATATTCCTCCACCATCATCTAAAAGTTTTACATATTTTCTCAATAAATTTTGCATATTGGGAGTTTTGTATTGAGGCTTGATTTTTGCCAAAGATTGCTGCCAATGATCATTGGCTGGTGTATTGTTAGAACCTGCCAGATATTTTGTCTCTTTAACTAACTTATCCAACTCTGCACCCGAAAACCCTTTTGTTTCTTGCACTAATACTTCTAGGGTAGAGTTATCAATAGATGAGAGCTTATGGGTCTGAATAGATTTCTGAATAATTTCCATTCTTTCCTTGGTATTTGGGGGCATGACGATAAATATTTCATCGAAACGACCGGCTCTAAAAAGTTCAGGAGGCAGCTTTTCTCGATCATTAGAAGTAGCAATAAAAAATATAGGATATTTATGATCATTCAACCATGATAAGAAAGTCCCAAACTGGCGTGTACTAACTCCAGAAGTATCGCTACCTGTACCAGAAAAAGCCTTCTCAATTTCATCCATAAACAAGATGTTAGGAGCAGAAGCTTCAATTGCTCTCAGAGCCTGGAATGTATTACTTTCCGATTCACCCACAAATTTAGATTGGAGACGGGAAATTTCAAAATTGATTTGTGGCATACACCATTCTTGAGCGATCGCTCTGGCAATGAATGTCTTACCACAACCAGGAAAACCTTCTAGTAAAATAGCTCTTGGGCGCATTTCTGGTTCTAAATCTTGCTCAAACCAAACTTTACGACTCTCAACCCAGGTTTTGACATTTTCTAATCCACCTACACCTTTTAGTCCCTGTCCTTGAGGAGCATAATATTCTAAAACACCTGTTTTTCTAATTTCCTGTTTCTTGACTTCTAGCAACAGTTTTGCTGTAGCTTCTGAGTTTAACCACAATTTACGAGTAGTAACTAACCTTGCCGCTTGAATTGCTGCTTGTAATGGTATCCCTTGAGCAAGTTCAGCCAGTCGTTGTGCTTCTGCTTCCCGGAGTTCATACTTCTGGGACACAACACTAAAGACATTATCGTAAAGCTCTTTTCCCGTGGGTAAAGGAAGATCCAGAATATAAATGTTGTTACGCAGAATGGCAGGAATTGACCAATCAGCACCAATAACAATCAATGTCATCCGTGGACGGGGTATCCTGTCCTCAACTTCCAAGAGTAATTCTTTAAGTCTGCGAGCTATTGAGTGATCGTCGGATCGGATTAAAGCAGACCAATCAGGAAGAATAAAAGTATATTGTTTATTTGGGTTCTTAACTATACATTCCTGTAGTTGTTTCTGCAAAATATTCAGAGCTTGAATAACTGCACTATTATCCTCTTGAGGTGGATTTCCTAACTGTTGCCACTGAGTTTCTTCCGTGCCTTGTTTTGGTGATAGTCGCTTTTGAAACCCAGTGGTGCTACTCCAGCGTGTCAGTTCTCCATCCTTAACGTTTACTTCATCTATACATTCATCATGCGCTCTGATGGCACATCGTACAGCACGGTTTTCTTCAGGCGATCGTAGAAAAATTAAAGAATACCGCGAACGTAAAAGATCCTTAAGTTCTAATAAACATTTTTGGTAGGGCTGGTCAATAGGGATACTTTCGTATTCGTCTTGGGGATTAGGGTAGACACTCATAATATTTTCTATTCTGGAATTAAGTACAGTATAGGTCTCAATGTACTTGGAAACTGGAGTATATTTCATAGCAACCCTGCCAAGTATTTTACCCTTATCAAAGGAATTGCTGCTTGCAACGGCACAATTGAACGACCAATTAAATTAATTGCTTCCCTACGTCCCGGTGTGTTTCTAGGAATTCCACAATTTAACGGTGGTTTATTGAATTTCCACCATCCTGAAAAAGACAATCCAGATAACCATTGGGGAACCCCATCATCCACAGGCTTGCTAATATTGAGAGTTTGCGAACTGCTTGCAGCAGCGCTTCGCTATCGCTTGTCACCATAATTATTCAAAATTTCCCTCACGAATCACTTATTTATCAAAATCTATGTCTTTTGGTGGATGCTATCAAGTTTGGAAATATTTTAAGATATTATGCTCACTTTTGCTTGTATTATTCAATACTTTGATTTAGTAGTTAACAAAAGTACCTAAAACATAAATTTTACTTTCCCCTTCCTTGAACGAGAAATTAAGGTGAGGGGCTAATTTGTTTTGCAGATATACAGATTTTACTTGGCAAATATTTCAGATTGTATAAAGTTGAAAATAGATAATTACTAAAAATCAGCAAAATTTACCAAAGTTCATGGTTTTAGCTATTGCTATTATTTTTAAATGTGCTTATTATATTTATGGATATATCACTTGCTACATCAAGCAGGGTGAAAGATGTTATTCAACAAACCATTTACAATCAAACAACCTGAAGCCGGGGGGCTAATTCAGGAACTAAGGCTACTAACTGGACTTACCCAGGAACAGTTCGCGGCATATCTTGGTGTGACTTATTGCACTATTAACCGTTGGGAAAATGGTCACTCTCGGCCTTCACCTATGGCTATGGACAAGATTAAACAGAAACTTGATGAGATGGGGGAACAAGGGAAAACCTTGTTAGGGAAATATAGTAAATAAGGTATTGAGAATGGTAGAGCGTTTATTGCAATTAGATGATTTGTCAACTATTCGTAGTCCTGAAAAAATTGCTGCCCTGTTTACAAAACTGGGTTATAACGCTGTTCTTCAACCTTTGAATATTGATGATCTAAATCTACCTGCTCGTAGTTCTGAAGCTATTTATGATTCTTACCTGATTGCTGATCAGAATAACGGCGGTTTACAAATCCTACTCTTTCAATTACATTCTTCTGAATGGAGTTCTAGTAGTAGTGTTAGTAGTTGCATGAGAGCGATAGCGAAGCGCTCCGTAGGAATCGCTAATGTTATCTGTCAGCGTGCAAGTGAGTTTAGCAACCAAAGACTTTAATCAGTTGATGTTGGTAAATCCCCGAAAGAATTATGATAATAACCTTAATTGAAAAACCAGCATCCGTAAATTATTAATTGACATTGTTAATCCCTACCGCTTCCGAAGCAGATAAAAAAGCTATAGAAACCCTAGTCCAAAAATGCCTTGATGCCAAAGGACAGGGTGTGGAGGAATGGGAGGCAGAAATTGATGATAGGGTGGCTCACTTGTATGGGCTGACTGATGAAGAAATGAAGATTATTCAAGGAAATTAATCATGAGTTATTTGCTACCAATACCTAAAGTTATTTACCAAAAATTCCCCAATCAATTAATCTTCTTATATCGTGGTTTCACAGAGTTGATTAGTGAAGATGATCAAAATATTATTGAAGGTAAAAGTATCATTCAAATTACTTGGTATCCATTTCCCAAAATTACTATTAAATTTACTTATCGTGGTGAAGATAGAACATCAGATAGTTCAAACAATTTTGAGTTAAAACTAACAGAATTAATACCTCAATATCGTTTACCAATTGATATAACTGGTGCAACATATTACGGAACTGGTAAAAATGAAATTTTTGGTGTTTTAGCAAAACCTTTCATACAGGGACAAACAGATAAATTATCATCATTAGTTTTTCATATAACCAATTTTTGGTGGTTTAATATATCCAACACCTATGATTTTGATGTAGATGAAAAAGGTAATGAAATAGAAATACATCGAGAAGGCTGGTTAGTATTTGATGGAGAATTTGTATTTGATTATGATAATTGGCATATTGTTTTAGGTACATTAGATGATTCTTTTGAATTACAAGAAAAACTCGATGCTCAAGGAGGTTATGGAATTACTCATATTTGTAAAATTGAGCATTTAGATAGTAAAGAGTTTAAGCTAGATGAAGGTTATGAAATAATTAATGCCTTTGTGTATTATCTATCATTTGTAAGAGGATTTTGGATAGCACCTCTTTTAGTTTCAGGCTTTGACTATAAAGGAAACCAAATATTAGAAGAATGGCGAACTCCTGAAATTCAAGCCGATTCATGGCAATCTGTGGATTATTCATGGACTACAAATGATTGCACAGAAATTATTTCAGTATTTCCGGGATTTATGAAAAAGTGGCAAGATTCAACATGGAAAGAGGTTATTCAAAATGCAATTCAATGGTACATAGAGTCTTTAAAACATTTCAACGGATACAATACTTCTGTGATTCTGTTGCAAGCTGCTTTAGAAAAGTTGGCTTGGACTTATCTTAATAATAATAATTGTCTAAGTTCTAATGGATTTCAAAGGTTAACTTTTGACGACAAAATAAGATTATTTTTACAATACTTACAAATTCCTATAATTAATTTAGAGGAAAATTCTGAATTAAATAAACTCAGTAGACAGTTCAATTGGAAAGATAGTATTAACGCAATTGGAGAAGTAAGAAATTTAATTGTTCACCCTAAAGTTACTAAAAATTCTGGTCAAGTTGAAATATCGGAAATAATCTTACATGAAGTATTTACAATAGCTAATCGCTATTTATTACAATGTTTATTAAAGATATTTGAATATCCTTATAATTTATATTAAATATGTTCAAAATAAACACTAAGTAAATAACTAATACTGAAAAAGTGATAACGAAGCACTTCTGCAAGCAGTTCGCATAACATAAATTCAATAAACTATGAGCTTACAACAAACGCAACTCCAAATTTACCATTTAAAAGAACAAATAACTTTGCAAAAATGAGTATTATTAAATACAGGTTTGCCTATAATTCTCAAAAAGAACTTATTGATGTTCAAACTTTATCAAAAGAGCAGAAATTAGCCAAAGATAAGTTTGAATGTTTAAGCTGTGGACATGAAATAGTTGCTATTCTTGGTGAAAAGAGAATCAAGCATTTTCGGCATAAAGTTATTACAGAAATAAACTGTTCTCCAGAAACTTATTTACATAAAATAACCAAGATTAAATTTTATGAAATATATCAAAATTGTTTAAATGATAATAAACCATTTAATATCAAAATATTTATGAATCAAGAGTGCAACTTTTATCAAAATGATTTTTTATTAACTTGTAAATTAGAACCTCAAAAAATGACATTTGATTTAACTAAATATTTTAAAAAGATTTCTATGGAATCTAGGGAACAGTCTTTTATTCCTGATATTTTATTAGAAAGTGAAAATCAAGAAAAGATATTTTTTGAAGTTGCAGTTACACATTTATCTAGTCAAGAAAAAATAAACTCTAGCTATAGAATAATAGAATTTATGGTATCTTCTGAACAGGATATTGAAATAATTGAATCATGTTTATTAGAAGAATCTGCAATCATCAGATTTTATAACTTTAAAAACAATTTAATTAAAAATTGGTGTCAAAGTGAATGTAGAAATGGATTCATCCCATATTCAAAAGAATTATTATTCTATTCTGCTTTCATTGTTGATAAAAATGGTAAAAGTAAATTTGTAAAAGAAGGATTAGACAATATGAATAAACTTCAACAAAATTTATTATATTTTGAATATATTAAGTCCAGTGAAGAAATAAATTTAAGTTCTCTATATAAAGAAAAAGTAGTTGAAAGTTATGAAAAAGGTATAAAAATTAAAAATTGTTTTTTGTGTCGGTATCATGGTATCAATTACTCATTTACAATAAAAGGAACTATATTTTGTAAATTTTTAAAAAATACTGGAAGTTCTAATATGGCTACTAATTGTGAATATTTTTTACCAGATCCTAAAGTTTTTTCCAACTATCAAAATTCTCTATAGGTAATGATATATGCCCCTACCTGATTACATAGACAACAGTAAAAACTCCCCTAATTTACAAGATATCCTTAACACCATCATCAAGGATGAAAAACAGCTTACCCTAGACATCGCTAGTGGTTTCTTCCGTATTGAAGCGTGGGTAAGACTAGAAACCGCCATGAAGCAACTCACAGGCTTCCGTTTACTCCTGGGACGTGACCCTGCTATTAGACCAGGAGAAAGCGATCGCATTGACCTAATCCGTTTCTTTAAAAAAGAACTCTACAAAGAAATAGACCAAAAACCCTTAATTTCTGAATACCAGCAACAAATACAAGGGATGATAGACTACTTAGAAAGGAATGATGTAGAAGTCAGACTATTTGGAGATAAAGGAGATAAAGAGCAATTCCTCCATGCTAAAGCCTATATCTTTGATAATTACAGCATCGTCGGCTCATCCAACTTCACACCATCTGGTTTAGAAGGGAATACCGAATTAAATATAGTCAATCAAAACAGAGCGATCGCCCATGATCTAAGAATCAACTGGTTTAATAAATTTTGGGACGACCCCAGTGTTGATATTGATTATAAAACCAAACTAATTGATGCACTAAACGCTTCTAAATTTGGCAGTAAAGCATATACACCCTATCAAATATTTCTTAAAGTTCTATATGAACTATTTAAAGACGATACTATCATTGGTCAAGGTGGTTCAACCTTAGAACTAGCGAGCTTCCAACAAGAAGGATTTGATAGAGCCGTGAAACTAATTGAAAAACACCGGGGTTGTATGATCGCTGATGCAGTAGGTTTAGGTAAAACATTTATTGGATTGAGGTTAATAGAACATTATCTAATTAAACTGAGAAAACCCAATGTTGTACCCAAAGCATTAGTAATTTGTCCTGCACAACTGCGAGATTTAGTATGGATGAAAAAACTAGATGACTTTGGTATCAGAGCTGATATAGTTTCTCATGAAGAAATCAGTCGTAAAACCTTTGATATTTCTAAATATAGTCTTTATGATATCGTGGTAGTTGATGAATCCCACAACTTTAGAAATAGTGCTACCAACCGTTATATTAATTTACTAAAATTGGTTAATAGTGGTAAACGTAATAAACGCATAGCATTATTAACAGCCACACCAATTAACACTAGTATTTATGACCTATATCATCAAATTTTATTGTTGACTCGTGGTAGTGACATCTATTATCGGGATTGGGGAATTTCCCATCTTCAAACCTACTTTAAAGCATTATCTAAAGGTGGTATAGAGATTACAGAACTAATTATGCAAACAATGGTCAGACGTAGCAGACAAGATGTAATAAGAAGACAAGAAGTAGGTGAAGAAATTCGCATTAATGGCAAACTAATTAAATTCCCCAAACGTCAACTAGAAAATTTTACCTACAGTTTTGAAAATAATTTCTCTGGATTATATGCTAATATCGGTAATCAAATTGATAACTTAACATTGTCTCCATATAATCTTAAACTTTTCAAAAAGAAAAAACAGAAAGATGATGAATATGAAATTAAACGTAGTGATGCTTTAGTAGCATTACAAAAATCATTGTATTTGAAGAGATTTGAAAGTTCATTAATCGCTTTTAAAAATAGTATTAGAACCCAACGGGATTTTCAAACTAAATTCTATGAAATATTAACTCAGGAAGGTAAACTATTAGATAGCAAAAACTTCCGTAAATTGATATTAGCAATGGAAGATGAAGAAGAAAACACCGCAGTTAATGACATCATTGAGTCTTTAGAAGAAATTGATATTAACAATTATGATGTAGTTCAATTAGAACACCAAATTAAAGTAGATTTAGCCATCTTAAATAATATCATCAATATCCTACATAAAATTGAAAATTCTGTTGATATCAATATAGATTATGACCAGAAATTAATAGCATTTAAGGAACTGCTAAAAACCAAGTTAATAGGTCAAAAAATATTAGTGTTCAGCTATTTTAAAGATACAGCAAATTATCTTTATAAGAGTTTAGAAGACGATAAAAATTGGTTATCAGAAATGACCGTGGATGGACATGAACCCGTAATTAAAATATTAACTGGTGACAGTCATGGTAAACAGAGAGAAGAAACAGTAAAACATTTTTCACCTAAAGCCAATGCCCAAAGTCCTGAAGAATTAGCCACGCTATTGGAAAACCAAATTGATATTCTCATTAGTACAGATGTATTATCGGAGGGTCAAAACCTCCAAGATGCCGGGGTGTTGGTGAATTATGATTTACATTGGAATCCAGTAAGAATGATTCAAAGAGCGGGGCGGATTGACCGTTTAGGAACAGATTATGAAGAACTGTTTATTTATAATTGTTTTCCAGAACAAGGTTTAGAAGATTTGCTAAACTTGGTGAAAAGATTACAAAAACGCATTGCTGATATTGACCGTGAAGTAGGTTTAGATGGTAGCGTATTAGGTGAAACAATTTCTGAAAAATCTTTAGAGGAAATCATTAGATTAAAACAAGCTGAAACCGATGCTGAGAAACTGGCTATTTTAGAACAATTGGAATTAGCTAGTGATTTAGTTTCACTGGATGAAATGAGATTACCACTACTGGAGTTTTTACAACAGGCCAGTAAAGAATTGATTGAAGATATACCCTTTGGTATCCATAGTACCTCAACTAAAAATATTACAGTTAATGATGGTGGTATATTCTTTGCTTTTCGGGTTAATGATAAGCACTTTTGGCACTTTTACCCGCGTATTCAAGGGGTTATTTCCTTAGATTTCAATAGACTAATTAGCGATAAACGAACCATTTTCAACTGGCTAAAATGCCAAGAATCAGATTTTCCTAGTCCAGATAAGCTATTACCAGTTACTTTTGATAATAAAATCTTTGGGGTTTTAGATAGGGCAGTTAATAATTTGTTGCTATCATTAGAAAAGCAACAAACTGCTAAAGGTTTCAAACCGCAGATGACTAAGTTGTTGCAAAGCATTTACCATGCTATTACCAATTCTGAAAGCAACCCGGAGTTTATTCAAAGTAAGGTAATTGAGGAGGAAATTAAAGCCCAGGTACTAAAAGTTATTACTACCATTAATTCTAGGAGTTATGAAAAAGATGTTAAAAAGATTTGGGAAAAGTTTAAATCTCATAAGGATATTAGTCTATTCATTGCTGAGTTAGATAAATATTTTTCACAAAACTACCAATATGAGGACATTACCGATGACCAAGATATAAGACCCGCCGAAATCATTGAACAAAAAGATATTAAGTTGATTTGCTATCAGTGGTTTAAACCAAATTCGTAGAGTCAAATTCAAAATTGTCGCTATTGCTTGTCATGATATTTGGAATTTTTAGGTAAATTAATTAAATAATGTTGGTGTCAAATGCTTGAGCGTTTACTGTTGTTAGATGATTTAAAAAATGCAAATAGTCCAGAACAAGTAACAGTTCTATTTCATAAATTAGGCTATGATACAACTTGTAAAATATTAGATGTTGAGGTTTTTAATTTACCAGAGCGTAGTTTTCAGTCCATAAATAAAGCATATTTAATTGCAAATCAGGGAAATGGAGGCTTACAAGTAATTCTATTTGAGCTACATCCTCATGAATGGACTTCTTATAATTCCGTTATCCATAGAATGCAGGCGATCGCTAATAGTATTTGTCAACGCCTTTCTTATTTTTTATTATTGGCCACAATAGATTACAAGCAGTTGATGATTGTTAGTCCTCAGAACAAGTTCACGGCTCAAATGAATTTAAAGGTTAACATTAAAAAATATTTAATTAATATTTCTGATCCTACTTATTATGATCTGAAACGATTAGAAAAAATGGCTGTTCGGCTGTTTAATCCTCAAACGCTTCACCACATTCAACACGAAGCATTAAACTTTCAAGAAACATCAAAAAAGTATGAATTTCAAGATACAGTTGGTTGGTATTTACAGAAAATTGGTCGAATTAAACTTTTAAAGCCAGATGAAGAGATTATTTTGGCTCGTCAAGTAGGACAATTAGAAGAAATACAAAAGATTATCACAAAACTGGAAAAGCAACTTCAACGACCCCCACAAAACGAAGAAATTGCTTCAGAATTTGGCATATCTACCTTAGCAATAAATGAGCGCATATCAAAGGGTAAATTGGCTAAAAATAAGCTAATAGAGGCAAATTTACGGTTAGTCGTTTCAATTGCTAAAAAATATATAAATCGAGGATTGGAATTTTTAGATTTAATTCAAGAAGGCAATTTAGGATTAATTAAAGCCATTGAAAAATTTGATTCTAGCAAAGGTACTAAATTATCAACCTATGCTACTTGGTGGATTAAGCAGCAGATACAACGAGCGATGATGAATCAGTCTCGTATCATTCGTTTACCTGTTCATATATGGGAAAAAATTTCTTTAGTTAAGAAAACAGCTAAGTTACTTACTCAACAAACAGATCGTATTCCTAAACAAAAAGAACTTGCTGCTAGTTTGGAAATGACAAATAGAAATTTGCAATCTCTAATTAAATCTACTTTGCCAATAATTTCCTTAGATACCCCCATTGGCACTGAAGAAGATACTATATTAGTAGACATTATTGAGTCTACTGAAGATACTCCAGAAGATTGGATGCTGAAAACTTTTTTAATAGATGAATTAGAAAGTTTTTTGGAAATACTCCAACCTCGTGAACGTCAGATTTTGGAGATGCATTATGGCTTAGATGATGGATATGAAAAAAATTTAGCAGAAATTGGTCGTCAATTTGGTATAAGTCGAGAGCGCAGTCGCCAAATTGTTAAAAAAACATTAAATATGTTACAATTTGCACAACCAATAAAAAGGATTAAACAGGAATTAACTTGTGAACAAAAAACTTCTAAATCTATCACTAACACATTGGTCTTATTCAGTGCTTTAGACAATGCAGAAAACGTCATAAATACCAATATAAATGGTAAACTACTAACTGTGGATATAAAAACTAACGTAATTCTAACGAATCAAATTATGGAAATTAATTCAGCGAATGTAAACGAACAAATTATTTTTTTAGGACAGACTTTTCAACAATTAAGTGAACAATTAACAGAACAAATTATTTCTCTAGAACAGACTAATAAGGAATTAAGTGAACAATTAACAAACGCAGCTAGAGTATTGCACAATCCTGGTATTCCTTTACCTGAAGAGATAATATTAAAACTGTCTCAATGCCAAAGAAATTTTAGACAATTGCAAGATATAACCCTAAAATTAGCAAGCCATTATCAAATATCTTCCCTACCAAATTTTGATACAATTTGTTCTCTTACAGACATTAAAAACTTACTAAAAATTGTTGCAGATTTAGAAAAGGAAAAATTAAAAATTTATCAATTACATTCATCTGCTTTAATGATTTTGCGGCGAGTTTTGGCAATATCCCATCAAATAGAGAATAATTTTCAACCTTTAGAAGATTGTCAGATAAAAGCCCAAGAACTTTACTCAGTAATTTCAGAATCACAGAGTTTTGAAAATCCGAATATTCAAAGTTTAGTAGATGGTAATCATCCATTCTCAAAATTACTAACACTAATTTCAGATTGCGAAGACGATGATGACGACAGATTAGGAGAACTTCAAGCTACTGTAGCAGAAACATTTGGCAGAACTTTAGCTACGGCCGCAGTAAGAGGAAAACTCATTGTTAGAGAAGAATCTATACAAGATTTACCATCTAGTTTTGAGTCTTATCAATCAGAAAAACCAGATAAACAAATTATAGAAAAGTTAAATGTAACACAGACAGGAATAAAAATTGCCTGTTCTGAAAATCCAATTATAGTAGAATCCCAACCAGTCGAAACATTAACGATAATTCCTGAAGAACTTGCTGAACAGAAAATTGATAATTCGACACTAACCGAAGTTCTAACTCATCAAAAGGCATTCATAGAAAAAGATATCCAAGAAGAAATAGAACCTCAATATGAATCTATATCCTTTGATATAGAGCAACAAAATATTACAGCCAATAATGATAATATCAATCAAGAATTATTAGATCTTCGTCACCAAATTTGGCATTTGCTAAGAGACAAAAAACAGAGTCTGGCGTATCATTTATCACGGTGCTTAGAAACTATCTACCCTGAATTTCACCCACATTTACCTTCAAAAATAATTCGTGCAGCTATTTTAGGACTTTATGTGCGTTATGACGCAGGATTAGGAGAAATTGCTAACATTCTCAAAAATGATTTTACGAATCTTATTAACGACTGTTTTGTAGATGAAGATAGTGAGTGGAATCAAGCCATTAGTTTACTCTTTGTTACTGCTACATTACGTCCAGCTTTGCTTGCACCAAATACTAATGCTTCAGAAATTTTACACTCTCTTCCGTTGGGAGAAGGTTTAAATCAACTTTATAAATATTGCAAAATTATTGCCAAATATGGAAACCAAGGTTTGGCTTTAGATATAACAGCTATCAAAATAGTCAGAAGTCAGACTGTGTGGGAAACTGATATGGCTTCTTTACGTCAGCAAGTTGAGGATTGGTGGTCTCAAGCTCAAGTTTTAACCATGTCCTATGACACAGCTAAGGTAGTTTGGAATCAGTGGTTTCAGCCCAATCAACTTATTTATTCTCTGCTACTTCCTGTTAGGCAAAATGATGTGAGCAAGTTGGATATTGCTAAACAAAATATGCAACGATTATCCAATGAAACTCAGATTAATGAAGAAGTCAATCGGACACAGCGGGAAATTGGTCTTCTTAGGGGTAGTAGTGATGCTATCACAGGTAGAACTCTAAGTAAGATTCGCCAACAGGTTCGTAAAGCAGTTGATTTCGTGCGTCAATGGATTTCTCTTCAAGAATCAAACACAGTAAAAAGCAATAATTATGCTTATAATCAAGCTCAACAATTGCAGAAAGAACTTGCACATCTTCACCAAGCTGTGCTAGAAGAACTAGATTTTTTCTCTAGTAAAAATTCCTCAGTTCTATTAACAGTAGGCATTGATTATTGTATAAAAGCAGTAGAAGACATTCGCAATATATTTATACCAAACGAGTCCTTATCCACATCGGAACCAGATGTGAAGTATCTCCTTCATGCTGAATTGCTGAAAATTCCTTTATTATCAATGGACTCTGATTGGCAACCAGAAATCAACAAACCACAATTGTTAGTGAAAGAAATTATTAATCTAGCTGACCAAAATAATTTTAGCTGGGTACAAGCTTTTAATTCACAAATTGAAAATAAGAACCACGAAGCCACAGAGAGAATCATTGAATTTCTTCAAGCATATCCAGAAACATCAATTGATATTAATCACCTCAAAGAGCAACGAAAGATTGATATCCAGGATTGTCAAGAAGCATTAAAGCAAGCTGTTAATGATACTCGGAAATTACTGGAAGCCAATCTAGCTTTAGGTGTAATTAATGAAAATGATCGATTAGATTATGTAGCAGATATTGAAAGAATAGAAAATGCTATATTAACCACCTTGCGGTTTAGGGTAGATATTTCTCATCTGCAAAAGATAAATGAGGGAATTAATACTAAACGGCAAGAGAGTATTAATCAAACTAGAGACACATTAAGAGAAAAAATAGGGCAAGACAATTCAGCATATCCTCGAATTAGCAGTGTATTAGATAAAGGTGATATCTTGACTGCCAATGAATATATAACTATGGTGCAGCAAGGACTGCAAATACCTAAAGTAGAAAATCGGAGAGAGGTGTTTAAAGACTTCTTTAATAAAGAGAATTACACTTCTCTAGGAAAACAACTTGAATGTGCTGCTGATAGAAAAGGTAGACGCGAAATGATTCTCGATATTTCTAAGAGCAGAAATATTGGTCTACTTCATATGCAACAAGTACCAGGCGCTCAAGCAAAACAAGCATCTGAAATGCTGGAATCTTGGTTTAAAACTAAGAATGCTCCCCAAGCAAATTCAGAAGAAGATATTCGCAAAATTCTGAGCAGTTTAGGTTTTAATATAGGAAATATCAATATCGAAAAAAAAGATAATTATACTTGGATTGATATTACTACTAAACCAATTCAAGAGAAAAATAGTTGTCCTGTTCCAGCTTTTGGTTCAAAAGCAAACGGTAACTATCGTATTCTCTGTGTATGGCATAGACCATCAGAAGAAGAAATTGTTGATGCTATTGGGGATACTTCTCATGGTTGCCCAGTTCTTGTGTTCCATTTTGGAAGAATGACAGAAAAAAAGCGAAGAGACTTAGCTCGTTTGTGTCGAGAACGCCGCCGCACCTTTATTGTCATAGATGATATTGTTATGTTCTATCTGTGCGGAGAAAGAGGGGTACGTTTACCAGTATTATTTGACTGTACCTTGCCCTTCACTTTTCTAGAACCTTATACGACTACAGCAAGTGAGTTTGTTCCTGAGATGTTTTACGGACGGGAACAAGAACGGCAATCCATAATTGACCCAATGGGATCTTGTTTAATTTATGGAGGACGGCAATTAGGTAAAACAGTCTTACTGCGTTACGTTCAGAGAGATTTTAACGCTCTCAATCAGGAATATAGAGCGGGATTTTTAGATATTAAACAAGTTGGAGCAGAGAAACCACTAGACGAGATTTGGTCTTGTATTATTAGTAAATTGGAGGAAATGAATATCTTTGATGCCAAACAGCGTAATCTTCCCAACTCTAAAACTTTACAGCAAATTAAAAGCTGGTTAGAACTGAACAACCAAAGACACATTTTACTGTTGTTGGATGAGGCAGATAATTTTTTGGAAGCAGACAGCAAAGAAGGTTTTCCTCGATGCGATGAATTAAGAAGATTAATGCTGGAGACAAACCGACGTTTTAAAGTAGTTTTCGCTGGATTACATAACGTGTTGCGAACAACAAAACAGGTAAATCATCCGTTGGCTCACTTTGGGACACCGATTTGCATTGGACCATTATTGAATAATGGCGAAATGCGAGAAGCAAGAGCTTTAATTGAACGACCATTTGCCAGTGTAGGTTATCGCTTTGAATCTCCTGATTTGGTAACACGAATCTTATCTCAAACTAACTATTATCCCAGCCTGATACAACTTTATTGTCAACAATTGCTCAAGCACGTTACCAACCCTGATGTTGCGAATATCAATACTAAAGATAGCCCGCCTTATGTAATTACATCGCAGCAAATTGATAATTCTTACAATAGTCAAGATTTGCGTAAAGCTATCCGAGATCGCTTTATGTTGACTCTACAACTAGATCAGCGATATGCAGTAATTGCTTATACCATTGCTTTTATTTCTATCAACAGTGATAAAGGGATAGTTGACGGATTTCATGCTTCTTCGATTAGAAATGAAGTCCTGATATGGTGGTACGAAGGTTTCCAGGGGTTGTCATTAGATGAAATTCAAGTTCTACTAGAAGAAATGGAAGGATTAGGGGTTTTACGTATTACCAGTACAGGCGGTTTCACCTTGAGAAGTCCTAATGTATTACTAATGATGGGAACTCAAAAAGATATTGAAGCAACACTTTTACAAAATCGAGAAGTAGCTCTAGAATATGAGCCTTTTACTTTTCGTTCAGTCATTAGTATCAAGGAAAATTTTAAGCGCAGTCCCTTAACAGCCCAACAGGAATCAAAACTTCTATCTCGTGAAAATAGAGTCTCCATTATATCTGGAACTTTAGCAGCAGGACTTGAGGATTTAAAGCTCTATCTAGAATCAGTTGTCAGTAAGAACGATGAATATTCCTATTATTATTGGGAAGATATTTTATCTAAAGAAGATTTTTCTCAGACTCTAAAAAAACGAATATCTAATCGGCGCAAAGACTGTAAAACACTTATTTTCATATCCACACTTTGTTCATGGAATCAGCATTGGGTTCAAGAAGCGAGAGAGCAACTTAAAGGATTGAGATCGCAAACTTCTTTTGTCCAGGTAGTTTTTGTAGCTAATCCTCAAAAATTGTGGCAATTAGTCAGCAATAATCCTACAGATTTTAATGCCCTTAATAGTCTAAATAATTTGACGACTTTAAAAACTTGGCATGATGTTGTATTGCGCCAATGGCTACAAGATTGTAATTATCCTAATGATAAAAAATCCCGTGAAAAAATTAACGCCGTAACTGGAAATTGGCCAGCACTTCTTTACAACTTTTATCACAATTCTAAGTCTGATTTACACAACTGGGAACTTCATATAGAAAGATTGAAAGAATCATTTAATGATTGGCAAGAGGCAGAAGATTTTATAAATTTGCAATTAGGAATTGACTGCTATGAGCAGAAAAAAGTATTACGAGATTCAATACTGCTCGGTTAAGGAAAATGGGAAGTAAAACCAAGAGAAAAGTGTTCGCGCTTGGTATACGAGAACAATTAAAATTGAGAGACTTACTTTTTCTCTTTGAGGCTATCGTACAAATCAACCCAATTTTGTCGGAGAGAATCAATACATGATTGCAAGTAATCAACCTGCGTTCTCCTAGCTACTTGCATGACGGCATCAACGTGAGCCGGACTTCCAGCCTTGCCTAAATGCTTGTATTTACTCAATTTGTCCGGTTGAGTGGTAGGAAAAATTGGGTGATTAGCGTGTAATTTGTAGTACCAATAAACCCCTTGTTTACCCCGTGCTTGGTAACGGGAAACACAGCAACCAGATGGTGCTATTTCTCCACCAGCCTTAATTTGTTGGATCATGATTTGCAACGTCGCAATAGTTTGTTGCAGTAGTTCCGCCCTGGAAATTAGATCATTTTCTTTCGTAGACATAATAAATTGAGAAGGGATGAAGGCTCTCAAGGTGAAAATAATCAAAAAAAATCGTGTTCTCGATAGTATTTCGAGAACACAATACCATTTAATATATTATGAAGTGACAACTAAAATTCCATAAATCACTTCTGTTTTTAGTATATGTCACTGGTAAACTTTCAGGTACAAACAGCCTGTTTTGACCCCAAACAACTACTATTGGCGTTGTCACAGGTAATTCCGGCTCAAACCATAACGAATGCAATTGAAACTACTTCTAGCTGGGAGCGACGACAAAGAAGACTACCAACTTATGCAATTGTTACCTTAGTAATTGCGATGAATTTTTGGTCATCAGACTCAATTGTTGATGTCTTCAAAAATCTCATTCATGGCTTAAGTTCTTTGCAAATACCATTAGGAATTCGTTGGCAAGTACCATCTTCTTCATCAATTACAGAAGCTCGACAAAGAACAGGGGCTGCGGTAATGACTCGATTATTTCAAATGGTAGCAAAGCCCTTAGCCACAATATTAACACCAGGGGCTTTTTTGGGAGAATTAAGAATTATGGCGATGGATGGAACAGTAATGGACGTTCCAGACACAGAAAAAAATGCCAGAGTATTTGGTTATCCTGGTTCACCCAAAGGAACATATCCAGCTTTTCCCAAAGCTAGATTAGTGTTTTTAATAGAGGCAGGTACTCACTTAATTATAGATGCATTCATAACTCCCTATCGCATCGGAGAACGAAGAAGTGCTTTAAAATTACTTCGCAGTATTAACTCTAGTATGTTATTAATGTGGGACAGAGGATTACATTCTTTTAAGATGGTGAATGCCATCATTAAACAAAAGGGTAATTTTCTTGGTCGTCTCCCAGTCCATGCGAAATTCATAGTAGTTAAAACCTTTGCTGATGGCTCTTATTTATCGTGGATTGCACCTGATGGCAAGTCCAGAAAGAAGGGTGCAACGCGAATCCCCGTCCGCATCATTGAATATACTATTGACGAGAATGGTACTCCAAAAACTTATCGGTTGATTACAAATTTAATGGATACTGCTAAATTTCCGGCTTTGATGTTAGCGCAAGAATATCATCAACGTTGGGAGGCAGAGAATACTTTAGATGAGTTAAAAATCCATCTGAATGGTCGAAAAACACATATCCGTTCTAAGAATCCTCGTGAAGTAGTCCAAGAAATTTATGGTTGGTTATTGGCACATTATTGCCTTCGTTCTTTAATGTTTCAAAGTGCCACTTTGAAGAATATTTCTCCATTAAGGTTAAGTTTTGTTGGTAGTCTTCGAGTGATTCGTCGGGCGATTCCTGAGTTTCAACGTCAGATAAATAATCAACTGGATATCAACACATATTACAGTTGGTTAATTGCCGAAATCTCAGATTTGGAAATTCCTTTACGACAACATAGAAGTAATCCTAGGGTAGTCAAAAAAGCCCGCTCAAAGTTTAAGAGTAAAAAACGAAGTCATCGAAATCATGGTACTCCTCGACAACAACTATCTTTTCAAATTTTTAAACAGGCAAGTTGAATATATCCATTTTGATGCTTTAAATTTTTCATTCTCAATTTATAGTTCCACGGTTTAAGGATATTCTCATCAATTGACAATTAAGTTTTTTCCGCGTGCCTTTTGTTAGGTATCAGCAACTTTTTTAGCTTTTGTTGTTCTCGTAATGTATACGCGAACAAAATATTTTTAACTTTACCCCCTATCTCCCCTTAACCGAACAGTATTG
>JANMEE010000175.1:0-48199 GCA_031376645.1 Dolichospermum sp. OTE_75_concoct_329_sub
ATTATGTGGTGAATTTACATAATATTCCTCAACCTTTGGAAGCGGCGATTAATCTCCCACCTGAAATCTTTGAAATGTAGACACAGTAAGCGTTTCCAGACCATCTTGCAGGTTTTTACACGTATCTCGGCTCAATACCAAAGACAGCAAAATACTTTCACCACATCCTCCAGGACAACGAAAACAAGCCCATTTCTGATATTCAGCATCACCAACAACTAAAATTTCCCCTGGTTTTATATTCTCAGGTGCAGGATGTGTTGGAACTATCCGTGCTGATAAGTCTGGCTGACGAATAAAACGCAGCCAGATTAATAGTTGTCTAATTACACTGCGAAGAAACATTGCTCACTCCACCAAATTAAGAAAAGGCATGACATCTCCTCTGCCCCACCACTGGAAACCGACTGTCCCGCAAACTGGACAATTGGGATTAGGAGTTGCTGCTGGTTTACGGTCAGTCATCAGATGGAATTTACGAACCCTGTGAGCTGCTGCACCGTCCTCACCACGGAAACCCTGAAGGCGGTGGACAACTTCCTGCATCGCCATAATTGCTACCTCCGTTGTAAATAAAACAACGGCAGGGCTGGGGTTTCCTTCTCCAATAACATAGGCTTCTGCCTTGCGGCGTTCGTACTCATCAGGATTACTGCGTTTTAACGCTTCATCTCTTGCAGCAATAGGATTTATAACTTCACGACACAAGAGACAGGTGTGTCCTGGCGCAGCTGCAAGTACCGTGACCCGACCATCTAAAGCCTGAAAATTTGGTGTTTCTTCTTGAGAAACCTCAATTGCTAAACCCATATCAAACACAGGTGTTGCATAGTAGTAACTAAACCTATTCAGCATTAGGCGACCTATGTGGTCATCGGTACAACAAAAAATTATGTCGCACGCCTTTAGGGGATCGCGGCAGTCAGCTTCCCCAATCCAGGCTTGATATGTTCTTACTTGAACACCAAGTCCAAGCTCCACAAGTGACCGGGCAACAACTTCAACTTTGGGACTCATAGCATCGGCATCTGGCTGACGCGCACCGTGTAGTCGATTTAAATTCGTATCCTCAACAATGTCTTTATCGAAAAGAGCAATGTTCCGAATACCCATCTTTGGGAGCAACATGGCGATCGCACTTCCTGTACCGCCGCAGCCAATAACCCCAACACGCAACATGGACAAATCTTGATTGAGGGCCTCCCCAAAAGCTAAAGCCTGTCGCTGGAATGCTGGAGGAGAAATCCCCAGTCCCCGTTTTGGATAATGCAAGCGGATTTTCTGCCCAATAACACGAATCATCCGCAAGGAAATAACTTCCTGCGAACTAACCCACAGACGACCAATTAAATTTCCATCCGGCATGAGGATGACACTCAGAAGTTGTGTATCTGAGCCATTGCGGTTTTGTGCCAGTTGAATTAAGTCTGGTTCGTTAGTATCATCCTGAGTAGAAAATTCTCTCAAACCTTCTGGGTGGCTATGGAAAATGGCTACTGTCAGGTTCTTTGCTTGTGCCACTTGCAATGCCCGAACAAAAGAATCTGTTTTCCAGGTAATGTGTTTGGCAGAGAAAGAAACAATTTCATCCTCTGGCACTGGTATTACTTCATATGAAATGAATTTTTGGTGCGGCTGTCCGTCCCAAGGGTCGGCACTGATAACGGCCTTTCCACACAGAACATAGGCTGCTTGCTCTTTACCATCTGTGGTTAATAGCAAATTCCGCAGGTAAATTGAGTGTTGTTCTTGCAATGTCAAGCTTGCAGTAATCAAGCAGCCACCTCCAGTGCATTTTCAATCCGTTTGAGCATTGTCCATATGCCATCTGTACCAAGTCGCCACTCATTGTTATGTCTCGACCATCGTTGCCATTTCTGACCATTAAATTGGTGTGGTTGATCGGCTGCCTTTGGGTATTTTGCACCCTGTACCAGCTTTACCCACGGCAGCAGGTAAAACATATCGGGGGGTGCATCCGGGTATCCGCTTGGCAAGAGAATTAAGATATCTGCCTTTTCAGTATCAAAACGGCTAAGTGGTAACTGAAATTCCCGTAAAATAACGCCTTTTTGACTGGCATCTACCACCTCTTCAAAAGGTAAACCCCTGTTTTCCAGGTATTGGCGATCATCTGGAGGTAAAAAGCTCATTACTTAACCTTCCGTTGTAGTCTTTTTACCAGTGAAGAATCGCTCGACTCCAGGTGCTTGTAAATCAACAGATTCGTTGTCAGCAATTGGACGGTCTTCTGCACCACGTACTTCCAGCCACACTCCATAGGATTTAGGGTCAACACCTGCAAGTTCCTTCAGTTTTAATCCTGTGATAATTGGCGCACCCCACTCAAATCGCCGACTGTCGATAACGAAACGGAAGGAGCGATCGCTCTTCCAAGTGATGAATCTTTCTACACCAGGCGCTCTCAGGTCAACGGTTTCGTCCAACCGAATCTCTTCCAACTGTCCGCCATGCACAAACTGAAAAATGAGGTACTCATCCACAGGTCTCTTAAGAGCTTCATCTAGCAATTGCGACCCTGTAATTACAGGGTCGTTTACCTTGTAACTACGGTCGTCAATCCGGACGACATAGCGTTGTGCTAAAGGTGGTTTCACAGCCCCGTGCTGTCTCACCCATGTTTCCAATTCAATTTCCTCAACCAGAATATTGTTCGTCATAAGTTTAATTGCAAATCTGACTTTTAATTTCATTAGTGAAATTTCATTTATTATATTACACACATGACGTAGAATTGCAAGAGTGAAATTGGAGATAAAATGGCAAAAGGACAGTTTGATGTTGAAGCCTTTTATGCAGCATTGGACAGCCAACGGTTGTCTAAGCGTTTGAACTGGAAACAAGTCGCCGAAAAATCTGGTGTTAGTGCGTCCACTTTGACTCGGATCGCGCAAGGTAGGCGACCAGATGTAGACAGTATGGCAGCTTTGTTAGCATGGTCTGGGCTGGACGCAGATTCCTTTATCAAGCGTGAACAGGATAATCCAACCGAATCCGAACCTCTCGCTAAAATTACGGCGTATTTGCGTGCAGACCCTCATTTAACGCCAGAAGCTGCATCTGCAATGGAAGCCGTTATCAAAGCTGCTTACGAGAAACTTCGCAAGGATCAATAAGATGACATTACGCTGTGGTTTGAGGAAGGAGGCAAATGCTTATGTCAAATAAGGCGAAGTTTCGTCGTGGCTTTAAGAAAGAGGCAAGTGCTTATGCCAGGGAGTTTAGAGCAGATATGGGTCTAAAATCACACGCTCCTTTATGTCCTTGGCAGCTTGCCGAACATTTAGCCATTCGTGTTGTGCCACTATCGGAATTTCAAAATAAAATTCCTGACGCAGTTCGCTATCTCACAGAAAAAGACGTAAAAAGTTTTTCTGCGATAACAGTGTTTGATGGTACAAAAAGAATAATTGTTCACAATGATGCTCACAGTCTTCTGCGTCAGGCTTCTAATGTTTCTCATGAGTTAAGTCATGGTATCCTTCAACACCAGCCAGATGAAGTTTTTAACGAATGCAGATGCCGGAATTTTAACCAAGAATATGAAGATGAAGCAAACTGGTTAGCTCCGGCACTTTTAATTTCAGAAGAAGCTGCGCTTCATATCGTTAAAACTGGAATGACAACAGAAGAGGCTGTTGAATATTACCGTGCTAGCAAGGAAGTTATCAATATGCGTATTAATGTTACTGGAGCGCGGAAGCGAATTTCATCTCGTTAGAAGGCTAGTTGAATCAAACAAATAAACGTTATTATATTGTGTTATCACTCAACTCATCCACTAATAAAATCGTGTTGAGTAGATTTAATTCACTAGAAGCGAGAAAATAGCGATAGCGAAGCGCTCCGTAGGAATCGCTAAAAATAGTCTCTAATTTATTAAAAATTCTCCGTATTTGATGTAAAATCTTGTGCTTTTTGATGTATTTTTTTTGTATTGATTATTTCTTAATTCAATTGACCAAACACAACAATTCTGCAAACAAAGGTTCTCCAAAATTCATTAATCTCAGAGAAGGTATTTCATCAAACATATCTGGGTAAAAAGTAATCATGTATTCTCGGTTTTTATAGGTAACTAGCCACGTTTTTTCCTCTTTTGACTCAAAAATCACCCCAGCAGATTTTAAAATTGTTGATGTTGTAAATAAATGTTCAATGCTTTCTGGTGTGAAGGGAGTAGGTGGAATAGGCTTTTGAATTTCCGCTAAATCAGCATCCAAATCCATTGTTACCATTGCTTCAATTCCTGGACGTAGAGGTGCGTCTAATACCGAGTCAAACTCAGACATCAACACATCCTCTTCTTCTGGATCTGCACTCATCGCAGCTTGTTCAATGAAAGTGGGAACTTTAGCTAAAATGGGTTGGAGATTACCAACAACTGTAGCAAAGGCGTTAATGCGATCGCGCAATTTTCTATAAACTTTTGCTTCTACAGTGCCATCATAATAAAAATTGTGAATGCGGACAGTTTCATACCTTTGTCCAATTCTATCAATTCTGCCAATTCTTTGTTCCACACGCATGGGATTCCAGGGCATATCATAATTGATTAATACCCCACAATTTTGCAAGTTTAACCCTTCTGACGCAGATTCCGTACACAAAAGAATTTTAATTTCATCCTGGCGAAATTTGCGTTTAATTTCTTCCTTGGGAACAATACACCAAGTTGGATGACTGTTGACTGATGACTGATGACTGTTAACTGTATTTTGTTGGTTATCTATTAACTGTGAACTGTCAACTGTCAACCGTGAACTGTTAACTTTTAATAATTCCCCACCACGTCCAGAATAACAAGCTACTTGACTACCATATAATTCTTTTAAAGCATCTCGTAAATAGTCCATTGTATCTGTGTATTGAGTAAAGACAATAGCACTTTCTCTTTGGCTTAATTCTTGACGTAAAATCTGAATAAAATGGGAAAGTTTGCTATCTTCTCCTGTATTTTCAAATTGCTGTAATAAATCTTCTAAATATTGAATTTCCTGGGGGTCTACTTCTTCAAAGAAAGATTCCATTCCAGAAATTACTGCATCATTAGCTTCATCAATATCCGCATAATCATCTTCTGTAATAAAACTGCCTTGTTTAGTTAATAAACAATCTAAACCCCGTTGTAAAGATGCTTTGATAGCGTAGAATGAACTGGTTAAACGTTTCCTGTACAAAGTCATTAAAAAACCGCGACAGGTACGCTGATCTTTTTGTGCTAGTCTGTAAAAATGACGGACATAATTACTAACAGCTTGGTAAAGCGGAACTTCACGGTTAATTTCTAAACTAATGGCATTATCTTGCACAATTCTACTAGGAATATCTTGGGCTAATAATCCACGTTGATAATATTGTCTTAATGTATCGCGGGTATGACGAAACATCAAATCCTTTAAAGGAGTATTAACTGTTAAATATTGTCGGGAAGTATTGATAAAATCTTCATCTGCTAATAATTGTTTATGATTAGAGATTTTTTTACCCCGTTGCCATAAATCTTGCATTTTATAAGCAAGAATCTTATCTTGTTGGTTTAAAAATTGCTGTAACCGAGAACAAGGTTTTCCCCCTTGTTGAAAATAGTCATTAGACATGACTTGCCAAAAGTTCAGGATTTCTGGTTTTACACTATTTGGTAATGATTCAAAATAATTACAGAAGTTATCTCCATAACTCCAATGTCCTTGCATTCCTAATAAATTTAATAAATCAAAAACTTCTATAGCATCAATTTGCATGGGAGTAGCAGAAAGCAGAATTAAGGCTTGAGTTTTATCCTTTAATTGCTGCATTAATTCTAATAAACGATTCGGTGTTTCTTTGCGATTTTGAGGACTTTTTCTTCTTGCGTGGTGTGCTTCATCTAATATGACTAAATCCCAAGGTTCTGCTGCTAGTAATTCCTGCATTCTTTCTTTTCTACGGACTAAATGGGAAGAAGCGAGAATTAAATCTTGGCTATTCCAAGGATTTATTAACTGTTGATTGTTGACTGTGGAATGTTGACGGTATTGTTCAGTTAATAGTGAACTGTGAACGGTGAACAAATTTTGATTGTAACTCCAAAAATGTAGATTGAATTTTTCTCTTAATTCTTCTTGCCATTGTGGTTGGACACTTGCAGGGGAAAGTATGAGTACCCGTTTGGCTTTTTTAGCTAGGAGAAGATAACGTAAAATTAGTCCTGTTTCAATGGTTTTACCTAATCCAACTTCGTCAGCAATAAGAAAACTTTTAGGAAAGGTTTCTGCTACCCGACGCAATATTTTAATTTGGTGTGGCCAGGGTTTTATGGGAATTGATTTTAAACAAAAGTCTAAACATCCAGGATGTTGATGAATATTCGCTAGTTGGTAAAATGCTTGTTTTTCTTCTTCGTTGATGACTTTTAATTGTTGACTGTTGACTGTTAACTGTTGGTTGTTGACTGTTAACTGTTGGTTATCTGTGAACTGTGAACCGTGAACTGTGAACCGTGAACTGTCATCAAATTCAATTTGAGGATTCCAGGTAGGTTTAGATGTTGGGGCATAATTTAACAATTTTTGTTGTACTGCTTCGGGAATTTCAAATACGCGCACATTGGGGGATAAGTCATACCACAGTTGTTCAAATCTGGAAACTTCTTCTTCTACTCTATCTAATTCTCTTCCTCCTTCCCAGGAACAATAAACGTGAAATGATTCGACGTTTTTCTCCCAACCGGCAATAGATTCGTTATTAGAACCATTAAATGCTAATTTATCACCGTTGCTATCTGTAAAGATGCCAACTTTTTCATGAAATATATGTTGTGGATCTAGTTGTTGAATGCTATTTTCTGGAAGTCCATTTTCTTGCAGAGGAATGGCTATTTTGATGTCGAGATATTGATTTTGAATTAACCAACTGAGTATTTCTAAATGTTTGAGTTGGACAAAGTTTTCGGGTGGTGTTAAGTCGGCATCTAAACGAGTTAATAAAGCATCTCTTAATGCGTATCCTTGTTCTATTGCTTGCAAGTCTTGGGGACTAAATTGGCATCCCATCATTAACCGAATTTTGCCTTGGTTATGTAGCATTGCCCCTAAACCCCGCGCTACTTTACTTAATATGGCACTGCTAAAAAAGCCTGATTTTCTGTCATATTGGATGGCAGATTCTAAAGCAGGAATATAGAAGTCAGCAATGGTATTGTGGGTGTTGCTGGAGTAGCTTATTTTCCAAGAGGTATCACGTAGGGGTTTCAATTTTTTAACCAATTTCTGCAAATATTTCGGTTAGTTTAGACTGATTTTAATGATATGTTAGTGAGCAAGATGCTCCCACTACATATTATCATGATAATTTTTATCTTTATTGATTTTATATGTTTTTATTTTTCCAGGTAGTGCGGGCATCTTGCCCGCTTTTGCAACAATCATATAGTTAGCCTACTCTTTAACACCATTGATTTTATATGTTTTTATTTTTCCAGGTAGTGCGGGCATCTTGCCCGCTTTTGCAACAATCATGTAGTTAGCCTACTCTTTAACACCAGGGAGCAAGATGCTCCCACTACTTTCAATAATTATGATGCTTAAAATAAATTCGTTATCCACAGGGGTATCATCAGAATCGGGTAATTCTGCCGATGAAGGTAGGCATTCTAAAGAATTGTAGTTATTTATACATAACTTTTAAGCGAAGATAGAATATTGCTACTACAAGCTAACGCTCACATCAAATTTTAGCAAATAAATACTACAATGATTGAAGAAGCAATCATTTGGTGTAATCGTGATGCAATCAATTTTCTGGAGTATAGAAGAAGTAGCTATTCGAGCTAAACAGTTTTATGAAAACGTTATTCGCCAAAATGTCGAGTATGGTGACAATATCGGTAAGATGATTGTGATTGATGCAGAAACTGGTGAATATGGAATTGATCCAACTGGTGTAGAGACAGCGTTAAAGTTAAAACAGAAAAACCCTAATGCTAGATTGTTTACTATACGGATTGGTTACGATGTTGCTGTAAGTTTTGGTGGTGCAATAATGGAGCATACATCTGAATGATTTATGGAAAAATTAGCGATGGTAGGGCAATAATTCCAGTGGTTTTTCGTTTACCTTCGCAGCCAGATTTTAATTTAAATTTTGTCATTGATACTGGATTTAATGACCATCTTACTTTACCACCACAGGCAGTTAGTGCGATGAATCTTCCCTTATATTCTAGTACCGAAGCCAGATTAGCCGATGGTACTCAAGCTTTATTATCTATACATTTGGCAACAATTGTATGGGACGGTGTAGAAAGATTAGTTCCAGTTTTAGCTGCTGGCTATAAACCTTTAGTAGGAACTTCTCTGATGGCAGGATATCATCTAGAAATTGATTTTCAAGATAATGGTTTAGTTTCATTAGAAAAACTCTAATCGAGTAGTTACGATTGTAGTTAAATATAAATTTTGGAAAAATTGCTATTTTAAAAAATGTTCGGTAGTGGGAGCATCTTGCTCCCTGGTTGATGAACAACCCTAACCAGGCTTAATCATAAAATAATACAAACGCGAGCAAGATGCTCGCACTACAATTACAATTAAAAAATTTATCAAAATAAACTCATTTGTCCCCCCTGATTATCTAATGGTATCTCAGTTTGTTGATAGGAAACTTTGGCTTTTATTTCATCCATTGCTAACCACAAATCTAATAAAGCTTTTTCTTCCAAAATACGTTTCTTTTCATCTTTGATATGGGGAATTACTTTTAACGCTACTTCAAATGTCCGCATAAAGGAATCATTACTAACTAAGCCTGTATTTTTCAGAAATCGCCGCACTGGTTCAGTATTTTCTTCTGCTTGGTAAATGGCAATAATGGCGTGAAGTCCATCTACTAAATATCTGCCAGAAAATTCTGTATCAATAGTAGAAAATGCGCGTTTTTTTAACCGTTGTTCTGGGGTGAGTAACTTACAAAAGCCACTACCAGAATCTAGTAATTTATGGGTTTTAACTAAGTCGGAAACATCAAAACCTCCCACTGCTAATGCTAATTGTCGGGCTTCATCAAAGGGAAATTCCCGCGCTTCAAAGGTATCCCAAGCGAGAATATACCATTGGGTGAGGGGGTCTATGCCGTTAAAGTCTTTACCTGCTAATAGCTTTTCTAGTCGGTATGCGACGATGGTTTGACGCACTTCTTCAAAGGCGGCTTTGGGTTCTACTGGGTTGCCGGCACTGTCGAGAATCGAACTGTAGCGGGTAAATACGCTTAATGCACTACCAAAAGCTGTTAAACATAGGTCAATACCTGGGGGTTTGATGCGACGGCGGGGGTCTGCAACTCTGTCTGCGGCGGGACGGCTATCTGCTGTTAAGGATTTTTCGATTTCTGGGGCTTTCTCAAAGACGATATTACGCACTTCAATGCGGACATCATCCCACCATGCTTGTTCGGCATTGGGTTGACGTTTGCGACAGACTAAAAGCACGGTGCTGGATACGGCGTTTTTCTGCGCCTGGTGGAGGTTTTGGGGGTTTTCGGTGCTGACTGCCCATGATGCGGTGATTTCAAAGCCAGCGTCTATTAGGGACTTGGCTAGGACATCCCATGCACCGGAGTCTTTATGGTTGAATTGGACTGTCATTACGCCGTCGTCCCGTAATACGCGGTGGTATTCGGCGAAGGCCATGGCCATTTTGGCTTCGTAGTCTTGGTTGGCTAGTTCTTCTGGGGATACTCCCATGTTACGGAAGCGGGAAGGGTTGGCTACAGCTTCTCGATCTTTGTCGGTGAGTTCTAAGTAGAATAATTCGGGGAAGATATCGCCAAGGGTGCGTTTTTGCCAGACGTAGAAGAAATCCGATAATTCAGCATATTGAATTGTAGAATAATAAGGTGGATCTGTGATAACTGCATCTACAGAATTATCAGAAATATGTGTTAAATTGTCTGCTGATGCTGAATTTATTTGAATAGATTTAGCATCGTATTGTTCGATACCTAATAAGCTTTTAGCATGAGGCTTTGTACCTAATAAAGAGCAAAGAATTTTATAATTAGAAGCCACTGTATCTGAACACCAATCCCATAATCTTTCAGGGCTAGATTCTGGATAATTCCACATTAAATTAAGAGCATGAGAAGAAGAAGCCCCAGCAGGGATAGGTGGATCACCTCTCCATCTAGATAAGCGTGAATTCATATCAGCACACCGATCTAAAATCAATCCTAAATAAGTAATAATAGCTTCTGCCTTCTCAACTTCATACTCATCTTGTATCAATGATTTGGCTTTATTAATAATTTCTACATAAGTGACAAGTATTAGAAGCTGGCGTGGGTTGAAAAAGTTTTGCCAATTTATTAATCCTAATTGATCGACACAATCTCTTTCATAAACTCTATTGCTATAAGGAATATGAACATCAGGGATTAAATTATCTGGAGTTTGACGAATTATTTCTAATTTAGATAACATTAATTCAATCCCATATATATCAAAATTTTCAACTGTTCTAAACTCTAAACCTCCTTTACCTTTACGATAAGCAACTGTATACAATTGATGTCCTAATCCTTCCATTTGAGCTTGTAATTTAATTATATTATCATCAATAATATTTGTACAATTAGGACATTTTCCAACACCACGACTGATTGTGGTAGTAGTATTTGGATCATATTCTCCATCATCCGTTTGAATAGTTATTTTTTTACCTTTTTTACCTTTAATTAATTCAAAATCAACCCGTTTATTCTCAAGATTAGGAATTGGTTTGACTGCACATAATTGGCCGTTCTTAATAGCACCAGGTGACCGATCAACCCACCAATTAGGACTTAAAGGAACAACAGACTCACAACTTGGACAAACAACAGTATGCGCCCATAAATAATTCTGTACCGTTTCCCCAGGTAAAGAAGGGAAAAATTCAGCCAACCTTTTTTCAGCTTCATCACCTACCCACTTCACCCATTTATCAATATCATGCTGTAAATCTGGTCCAAACTTTAAAGGATATTCCATTGCTGCTTTCATCGTCACCACAGCCACAGGATTCAAATCAGAAGCCAGCACATTTAACCCATATCTGACAGCTTCAAAAGGGATACTTCCACCACCTGCAAAAGCATCTAAAACTGTAGGTGTGCGAGTTCCCCAAATTTGCTCACAATAATCATGCACCTTCTTAATTCGCACAGCAGTAGGAGGAGTTTTGTAGAGTTTAACTTCCTTCCCTGGTTCTAACCCCAATAAATATTCAAATTCCTCCATTGTCACATCTGCGGGTAACAAAGAAGCCAACACACTAGCACGACTAAAAGACAAAGGTTTGCGTGAATACCAACGATGTAACCCCTTAAAAGGATTTCCCCCATGTTCATAGTAAACCTGTTCATTGAGGAGTTGTACAGGCATTCTTTCTTCTATGAATAAGTGGGGACGTTTGGGGGTAGGGTTAGACATGGAGGTGTAGATATCCTGGTATTAATTGATATATTGTAATAGAAATGGGTGGTTTGTCAATTGATTGTCTGAATCAGGTGGATATATTAATTAATAAATGTAGTGCGAGCATCTTGCTCGCTATTATGTATATAGGGGGCAAGATGCCCCC
This sequence comes from Dolichospermum sp. OTE_75_concoct_329_sub, assembly GCA_031376645.1. Classification (GTDB taxonomy): domain Bacteria; phylum Cyanobacteriota; class Cyanobacteriia; order Cyanobacteriales; family Nostocaceae; genus Dolichospermum. The sequence goes on from JANMEE010000175.1 coordinate 11,619, forward strand.
ACTACAAAATTGCTGTAATTTTAAAATTAAAATCTATCCCATAAAAAAGGATATTCATCAGGAGTATTTGATAACCCAGCTTTTACGGGATTTTGTAAAATATATTCCCATTTATTTATAAATTCTTGTTCATTTCTCATCATTTCATCATACCTACCATCCTGCCAAACCTTGCCAATGTGCAGCATAACATTTGGTATTTGTTTCGCACTATAACTTTTAATACCATGTAAAATACTGCCAATTGTCCAAAAATCAGTTTCATCTTTTAACAAAGGTTCAATTAATAAATGTACATGATCTGGCATAATTACTACAGCATATAATTTATATCTTTGATTATCAAAATATTGACAACATTCTAATACAACTTGTCGCGCTGCTGGAGTTAGTTCTAATCTTTCCCAAGTTACAAAAGTGATAAAATATTTACCTTTAGGTTTTTCTAATTGAGGTAGTTGTTTTTTGAATTTAATTTCTATATATCAACGTGCATCCTTTATTCAGGTACACCATTGAACATTATCAATATTCTATATCAGCACAAGCACCATATAAATTAAGTATTCCCCCAGAATGAAGCATATTTTTTTGTTTTAAAAATTCCTGAAATTCAGCATTAGAAAAAAAAATGAGCATATCTCGTAACTCATCAAAATTAATCAATCCATCTTTAAAAGCATCTAAGACAAGATTAGCCAGGATTTTTTGTGGTAAATTACTCCATGTATCTTGTATCTTTTCCGTTAATGTATCTGGTAAATCAATGGTAATTTGCATAATTTTAAAATCTCCTAACCCTACATTTTTATTTTACAGCAACAATTCTCATTTTAAGATTTGATTACATAAAAAGCCTTGCATAATAAAGAGTTAATAATTCTTAATAATTTTAGCGTTCGCTTGCAGTAGCAATACACTATCGCTGGAATGACGCAAACTGGTTTCAAAATGAGAATTACTAACCGTTATCAGTTATTATTGCTTAATTGCACTTATTAAAATTCCCAAAATCTTTTTCACATCCTTGATATAATATTCAGTTAAATCAATAGAAATGGTTTTATCTTCTAACTTCAAAAACTGCCAAATAGTACCTATAGTCACAGCACCATAAACAATCTTAATTGCATTTTGTTTTTGTTCATTAAATAATTGAGCAGCCAACATTTCAGCTATACATTGAGCCAAACCTGATTTCAAGTTTTCATTTTTACTTTCTACCAAAGTAATTATAGGTGCGCGAACAAAAAGTTGTTCTTTAGAAAGACTAATTAAGAAGTCACAAAAACCATTTAAACCTTGTTGACTATCAACATTAAAATCTACTCCAGAAAATAAACTGATTTCATTATTTAACTTTCTTCTTACTTCCAGTAAAATTGGACTAATTATCATCTCAGAACGGGCTTTTTCTGTATTAATTGAAACAGCTAAATCAACGTTTTCCTTGAGGATTGTTGTTAGTAAATCACTAGATTCTTCCTCTGGAACATCTCCAAATAATCCTGATACTTCGTTTAATGTCAATTCAAATTTTTGAATAATTTCACTTAATTTAAAATCACTGTAAGCCATTATTATTACCTTCGATAAAGACTATTATTTTTACAGCATATTCCATCTGCATGAGGTACACTATTAGCGGGCAAGATGCCCGCACTACAAGGGTTTTATCATTAACATCTGTATCATCATACCGTAAACTGCTGTAATAAGCTAAAACACATCTAAATTGGGCAATCAAAAAATGTATAATTCTTGTAGTGCGGGCATCTTGCCCGCTTATTCTATACATTATCATATACAAATTACTTCTTATATACAAATTAAATGCTAATTAGCTTAACAGTCATCAATCCTAAATCAACTAAAATCAAAATCAATCTCCTAACAATACCCTAATCGCTTTTAACGCCTGACTACGCTTCCCATTACTAATCTTAGCAAACCAGTAATGAGATTCCTCATAACTCATTGCTTTGATACCTTGGGCAATATTAGCAATTCTTTCAGGTTTAGAAAGTGGTTGAATCGTCTGAAACAACAAAGCTAAATTTATCCCTGTTTCCTCACTTAAAACATAAGGACTTTGACGATTATGACTTAAAGTTTTAGGATCATAATTATTTGCCTTTAAACAATCATAAATTGCCTGTTTTACCTGTATTAAAGCATTACCCTTTAACCTACCAATCCGCTTGGCAGAAGGACGTTTTTTCTCTCCTGCCTTTTTATAAGCACACTGGTATAATTCTACTGCAAAGTTATTGTTATCTGTGGAAACTACACGCAACTGAAATTCTTGCATATTTGTTGACTGTTAACCGTTGACTGTTGACTGTGAAGAGTCAACTCTTTCCTGATTTATTTTTAAAGGAGTTAAGATAAGCATTTAATTTAGGTGATAGTTCATCAATAATTGGTTTAATTTTGTCTGTTTGGGCTTGAGTCAACAACTTGCGCTGATAAGCTAGTCTTAACCAGTGTCTTGTTTCGTTTAAAGAACCTCTAGCTATCTTGACAAAACGTTGATTATCTTGTAGGTTGTAACGTCCATTACCCTCAGCAATATTAGCACCAATACTATCTGTAGATTTCACCAATTGTTTACCAATAGTATCTTTAGCAAAATAGTCCCATTCTATAACAATAAACCAAATTTCATTGGCAAGTTGTTCCGATAGTTGGTAAACGCGTAAATTTTGGAAGCTTTCCATATTTGTTCACTGTTCACTGTTCACTGTTCACTGTTAACCGTCAACCGTCAACCGTCAACCGTCAACCGTCAACCGTCAACTGTCAACTGTCAACTGTCAACTGTCAACTGTCAACTGTCAACCGTCAACTGTCAACTGTCAACCGTCAACTAATAGATCAATTTCGCCATTAAATTCAACCTGTCCACCGGATTTCGGTTTAAGGCACTTTTGATATTACTTATTTCTGTTCCCTCTGGCAGAATTGGTGACAAAAATTTAAATTCTAACTTCAAGAATACATCTGCTTTCACATCTTTACTTCCCAATAAGGTATTAAGAGTATTCTGAAAACTATTAAACCCTTTATATGGTCCTTGGTACTCTAAACGAATAAATTGCTCTCCCAACGTTATACTTGCTGTCTGGTCAATTTGCAGGGGTAATTTCATCAACAAAGGAAAGGCAGTTAATAACTTGCGGTAGTCCATTACTTCTGCTACTGAAATTTCTAACAATTCAATTCCTTCGGCTTTATTATCTTTGATAAAATCAGCTAATTGTGTAAATACACTATTGTGTGTACCTTCAGCATTAAATGTTTCTGGTTTGACGGCAAATAAACTTCCCGGTTCTGCCACACCAGGAGAAGAAGTTCCACCAGTACCATAAGTACCAGTACCATAAGTAATTATGGAGGCTTTAGTTTCTTTTTCAACTATTTCTTCATTACCGTAATCAACAACTAGTTTAAAAATTGTAGTTTGGGTAATGCTAGTTTCATATTCATCACTAGGACGAAACACCCTATCATTAATTTCCGTGTTTTCTTGATACAATTTAATTGTCAATGCCCCAGATGCTTTCCACCTTAACCGGACAGGTTTTAATTTATCTGTACTAGGCATAACTTGGGCATTCAGTTCAATTTCTCGTGGTTTGGGTGGTTGCAGAATACCCCGACGATACAATTCTATTCTTTCAGAAAAATCTATGGAATCAGGAGGAACAATTTTATTATCATCAGTTTTGATGAATAGTTTTTCACCAATTTTTATATCCCAACTACCATCTAAAATTCCTGTGCGAATTGTCTCTCGTAATTTAGATATTTCAGCATCAGCGAAAATATTTAAACTCAAATCTTTAGCAAAAGTTTCTTTTAATGCTTTCGTTGTCCAATGATTTATCCCTGCTGGCCAAACTTTCTGTAATATGAATGCTGGTGCATAAAATTGTGCTTCATCTTGACGGATTTTTTGACAATCTTTGAGAGATTTTAAAATAATATCCTGTTGGTTATTACCTTTGACTTCACCAGATTCTTGGGCAGGTAGGGGATAGTGCATTAAACCCTTGGGGGCTTTTACCGGATCATTGGCAGGATAAAATAAATGCCGATAGGTATTAGTAATTGATACTCTAATCTTTAATTCACAATCACTTTTACGTCCCTTGAGTTGTTTCTGCTGATTTTCTGATAAGTCTTGCAAACGATTAGGAGAATTGAGAATATTTTGCATAGCCCGATATTCTCGCACATTCTCAATGGCACGTTGTAATTCTTGCTTATTAGCAATAAGAAATAACAGGCGATTTCTATAAGTGCGGAATTTCCCAGCTTCTCCAGTGTTGTTGAAAATGCGTTCTACTATAGCAGGTGGTCCATCTGTGGTAGAAGAAATTGTCTCTTCATCAAAATCAATAATGCACAAAGCTACACTATCAGCAACATCATCTACATCTGCGGGAGTTTCTGGTGCAGAAACTAATTTAAAGAATTTATCCGCGAAAATCGTATCCCGGCGTTTTCTTAATTCGTCTTTGGCTTCAGTAATGCCAATTTGTGCTTTTTCTTCGGAAATGATTTTATTGAGTGATGGTTCTTCTTTAAATCTGGCAATAAAGGTAATCGGATCATTTTCTAAATACCACGCTACTGCTGTAAGTCTGTCTAAAACGGTATCTACAAAGCCAATTTCTAATCCTGGTGTCAGTAGGGATAAGTTTAATTCAGGACGACGAATACCTGCGGCAATTCCTTGGTTAATGGAATGTAAGAAAATGGTTCTAGTTACCCAGGTAGAAAAGGGAGGTTTGCCGGCTGCTTGCCATTCTGCGTCTTGTAATTGGCTATAAGCTTCTCTACCATCTGGGTTATAAATGTCTGCTTGGATGGGGATTCGCATTAATTCTCTCCCCAATCGAGAAGTTAAATCACTGGTAATTTCTTCTTCAATGCCTACAGGGATATGATGGGTGTGAATTAGGGGTATCCAAATTGGGGATTGTTGACTGTTGACTGTTGACTGTTGGCTGTTGGCTGTTGACTGTGAACTGTTAACGTTTTGCCATAGATAACGTATAACTCCAGCAAATAGGCGTAATGCGCCCCTGGTGCGTTGGAAGTTGGGAATGGAGGCGATTTTTTTGGTTAATAGGCTAAATAGTTCAGGATGGAAGGGATAACTCTGTTCAATCCCTTCGGCATAACGGGCATCTTTACAACCATCTGGTAAGTCAATGCGACTAGCTTTATAAGTTTGCAGATATTCTTTAGCGGCATCACTGGCTGCATTGGCTTCAATGCTGTTAAACATCCGTTGTTTAACGATATTGTAAATTTCTACATCGGTACTGGGTTTGAGAATCCGTTCTTGTCTAGCTGTGGCTGAAATGGTTTCCCGAATTTCTGTAGTTTCTGCCCCAAAACTGTCAGTGGAGGAGGCGAGGGTGTAAACAAAGACTAAGTTATTAGAAGCTGCTGCCAAGTCCATGAGGGAGAATAAAAAGGCCACTACTTGTTCTGCTAAGTCGCTATTACCAACTACTGTGGCTTTAGCTGCTCTTAGATAACGGGCTATTTCATCGAGAATAATTACTGTGGGTTGCCCTTGGGTAATGCGTTCTAAAACTACAGTGCCGGGGCTAACTCGTTGTTCATCAGAACCTTTAAGTAAGCTGTAACCTGCTACACCACCAATTTGATAAGCTATTTCTCCCCACAGGGTATAGGTAGTAATGCCTGTATCTGAATGGTAAACACCGTTAACTGGATCTAAATCTTGGCAAGCGATCGCCGATGCTTGAATTGGACGCTCTGGAATTAAATTAATATTATCAACAAAACGCTCTAATCCAGGGATTTCTCGCCCATTTTTGGCGATATGCCACAAGGCGATTTCATCATGGGTTTTCCCACCCCCGAAACTGGTTTCTAAGCGAATGATAGGAGAACCAATAGCAGCACCTCCTAATCGCCCAAATACTTCGGAAATTAGGGTTTTTAACCCATCTGTAGGAAAGGTGTTAGCAAAAAAGGTTGTCGGATCTTGGTAGACGTAGGGGGCTGTGCCTTCAACTACTAAGCGTAATTTAGCTGCGAATAATTCTGGGGAGAGTTCCCCTGCTAAAATTTCGTCTCTGGGAATGCAGGTTTTGAAGATGGAAGGCAGCATAGAAATAAATATATTGATGGTTTGTCCTTAGCATTTGACTGTCAACTTGTCACTTCTGAGCAAAAGTAATACCCGTTAAGTCAGAGTGTAAACAGATTCTTTTTATTATCATGTCACTATAAGTATTATTACAGCAAAAATCAACGTATTTTGATTCTGTTTTTTCGTAATTACACGTCGCTGGGTTCACTGGTTTCACCGATTTTTTTTTGCAAAATTGCACTTACATCTGATGTCCTAACCACCTTAGCAGTTGTTACAAGTGAAAATTAATCTATGGATCTGTGGAAACAATCTGAGTTAAATTCATTTACAAATGTTATAACAAAAGTTATAATAAACTTAGTTCCGTTCCGATGTGGTGCAGTAACTCAGGAATTTTCTTATGGCTGATAAAATTTATCCTATCAATCCGGCAAAAATTGGTAATCAAGATGGGTTTCGTCTTCCGCGTTCTTTTTTTAAAGACCATCCACATTTAGCTAATGCTTCAGGCTACATAGAAGTATTGTCAAACAACACATTTTTAGTAAAATTAGACCCGGAGAATGTTAATCATAATAATGATGAAGACGAAGGCGTAATATTAAGTCTATTTTTAGATTTTCTCATGAAAGATGCTATCCAAAATCCTGATCAATTAGTTATGTATACTCAGAAAATGAGTCAGGAAATAGATGATTTAGTAACTGATGTAATCTTAGATTAGAGTCAAGGTTCACCAAGTCAGAATATCCATACAGTAACTATCAGCAGTAAAAACCCTCGCTGCAAGGTGTTGTGATTAAAGCCTGTACCGTATGGCTATGCCACGCAAGCTATCTGCTAACGCTCACAGAAGCCTCATTTACCTGCAATATGCTGTAAATATTCCCCAATTCTCAATTAATTAATGGTTGCATTCACTTGTAATGATTGGCAAATCTTTTTCTATCCATTATTTAACACCCAATGGGTAGAACTGCGTGAAAAAGTCAAAAAATTAAAAGATGAATTACCCAAAGAAGAATTTATAAAACATCCAGACGCGAAATTATTAAAAGCGTTGAATATTGGGATTAAAGAAAAAATTTCCCAAGATCCTTTTGCATCATACTTTGTTTTACAAAAACCTTTACAAAAATATGGTCGTTTCAAGAAAATGGGACTTCCAGAAAGATATAGACTGTTTTTTAGAGCATTTAAAGAACAAAAAATAATTATTATTCTGTGGTTAGGTTTTCCTCGGAAGGAAGGTGATAAAAAAGATTGTTACCAAATATTTACCAAAAAGGTAGAAAATGGTGAATTTCCCGAAACTATCGAGCAACTTATAGTTGAACCTAATTTAGATAATTCTGAATAAAATTAATTGAATTTATTCATTCATGTTACGATAGGTAGCTACCGCTGAAGGAGAACTCCGATTCAGGTAGCGGAATATCCAATATTTGAAAATTGTATCCATGATGACTGGTACAGTAGCAATAAACAAAGAAGTAAGACTTTTATTTTCTGGTAAACCGTAATGTTTTAAAGTACTTGCTAGAATTATTCCCCAACCATGAGCAGAGTGAAACCCGACAAATATATCTGTAGATAGAATAATTAAAAACGCTTTGGCAGAGTCGCTTAAACTATAAGTTATATCGCCAGCAAAAGACCTAAGAATGGATAGCTGCTGTTTATTTGTTAAAATTAAAATAATTAATGTGATGCCTGTAAGTATATCTGCAAAGACATTTGTTACAGCATTAATACTTTCAATTTTATTTTCTTCTATTAGCGCCATAGCTTTTTTCTTAAGCTGCTTTTGAACAAATTCATCAGATAGTGTGGTAATTTGACTTATTCGAGCTTGAAAATAAACACGTTGCTCAAATTTTTTGAGTTCAGTTAAAGCTTTTTCTTCTTGAGAAGAATTTAAGAAAATATTTGACTCTTGTGAATTCCAGAACTTCTCAACTACGGGAGTGATTACAAAGTCTCTAGAAAGCTGATTTATAAGTAATGGAACTATAATCAGAATGAACAAAAAACGGACGGAGGAAATTGTTTGCAGTCGAGAAGCGCGAAACTCTTCAATAACCTTTGCTTCGGCATTTGGATCTAACGTCCGTTGAAATTTCCCTAGCGTCCGCAAGATAGTTCGAGGAATAAAGCTCATCTTTTGAGATGATGACTTTGGTTTCATTTTAATTTATGAGCCAATACGGTTCAGTTAAGAATAATTTTAGGTTCGGTTGAGGCTTTGCAAAATCCAACAAATCACACAAAATGTTGGGTTTCGTTTCTTAACTCAACCTACGCAATTTAAGGTTTTTGGCTCTAACTGAACTGTATTGATTTATAAGCACGAAAATTTCAGTTACACCTATAATTTAGTGAGAGAATTTTGGCGTTTTAAAGAGCTATAAGATTTAAGACTTAAATCTCTAAATTCTACTTTACAAAAAAGGGATGAAATTAAGATGAAAAATCAGTCTTTTATAAAAAAAATCTAGATTTAGTTATTTTCGTATATATTAAAGACGGCAATTTTTACTTGAACAACTAAATTGATTTAAACCGCGTTTTCTTGACCAAGAGGACATGGACAACTTGGATCGCCTGTTTCTATTTGAATTGTAGTGTGTTCGATCCCAAAAAGGTCGTGAAGTTGTTGATTTATCTGAACTAAAAAAGCATCATGAGGATTTCCCGCAGGCATAATTAAGTGAGCAGTGAGTGCTGTTTCTGTGGTACTCATTGCCCAAATATGTAGGTCGTGAACTTGAGCCACGCCAGGGAGTTCAGTTAAATAAGTACGGACAGCCAAAGGTTCTATTCCTGCTGGTACAGCATCTGTAATCAAATTCAAGGATTCCTGCAAAAGTCCCCAAGTGCCAGCTACAATCACCACAGTAATAATTAAACTTACCGCTGGGTCAAACCACAGCCAACCTGTAGCAATAATTGCAATACCAGCCAAAACAACCCCTACAGATACCACTGCGTCTGCAACTAGATGTAGGAATGCACCTCTAATATTCAAATCACCCTTGCGCCCCGACAGGAACATTAAAGCACTTGCTGTGTTAATGGCAATTCCTATAGCTGCCACTATAATTACCGTTCCCCCTGCTACCGGAGCAGGTTCACCAAACCGTTGGACTGCTTCCCAGCCAATACCACCACAAACAACTAGCAGAAAGGCAGCGTTTAAAAGCGCAGCCAAAATTGAGGTGCGACGCAGCCCGTAAGTGCGGCGTGATGTCGGGCGACGACGGGCGAGAATGCTTGCTCCCCAAGCAAGTAGTAAACCCAGAACATCACTCAAATTGTGGCCCGCATCGGCAATCAAGGCAAGGGAGTTAGCAAGAATGCCATAAGTTGCTTCGATGATGACAAAAACAGTGTTGAGAGCGACACTGATCAGAAAGGCACGGTTGTAATTACTGCCACCGTGGTTGTGTCCGTGATTATGATTATGAGACATTACTGTTTTTCACACTCCGGTGGAGAGAACTTCTATGGTTTGACAAGTCACAAACTTGTCTCCCCTTTTTAAGGGGAGAACCGGAATCAAAGTCCCCCAATTTATCGGGGGATTTAGGGGGATCTAAAACGTTTGGCTATTAATAAGAGGACTTTTCAAACATCTTCTAATTATTTATTTGCTCGGATTATCGTTTAAAGGCAAAGCGACCATTAAATTTTTCACCTTTTACATTCGTTTGAATAACAACTTTATACTCTCCCGTTGCAGTTGCAGGTAACTTTGCTGTATACTGCTTTTCCTCGATATTATAAGGAACTTGTAGGGTTTTGTTACTGCCATCTGGTAACTTAACTTGAGCCGTGAGCTTGGCATCAGTAATTGCTTGATCCTGCTCGCCGTGTACGCTTATATCTAGATGAGTAGAATCTTCTACTATATCTGGGTTGAACTCTAAATGATATTTGCCCGAATTTACAACTTGACTGCTACGCTTCTCTCCACTATTGGAGTGACCACCTTTTTCATCATGGCCATGACCGTCGGTTTCACTATGCGCTTCCCCGGTTTTAGCAACGGGTTCAGTTTTAGCAGATGTTTCTGTAGTGGTAGTTTTAGCCACAGGTTCAGTTTTGGCAGATGTTTCTGTAGTTGCTGTCTTGGTAGCACTTTCCGAGTTAGCAGCTTGATTCCCCGCACCACAAGCACCCAAAAAAATTAATCCTACACTGCTAACAATTACTAAACTGGTCTTCAGAAATTTCATGACTTCAAACTCCTTGATGTTTTGTGAATTAAAAACTAGAACACCGATTCAATAATCCGCAAAATCGTGGCAACCACAGGGGGATTGCCCCTACCATTAAAAATTACTGAAAAGCTTACGCCGTATTTTTTTGACTTTTGACTTTACGGCGGTACTAGGCTCTGGCTTCTCCTGCAATTTCCGGCTGAATAATTGGTTCAGCCTTTCTCGGCACCAAAAATCTCCTAAACTGCATATAAGAAGCTGGAAGTACTAACAGGGTTAAAGCAGTAGAGGTAAACAATCCACCTAATACTACAACGGCTAGTGGCTGAAGAATTTCTTTGCCTGCACCACTACCAATTACCAGTGGTACCATACCCAATGCTGAAGCCAATGCTGTCATTAAAATAGCAACTAAGCGTTCCATCGAACCTTCCATCAAAACCTGCGGTAAAGGTTGTCCTTCTGCTAATCTGGCATTGTAGTTCTCAACTAACAAAAGTCCGTTACGTGCTGCTACACCAAATAGAGTAATAAATCCTACCATTGAAGCCACGGAAATGATGCCACTTGTCAAGGCTATGGAAATCACACCACCAATTAATGCTAAAGGCAAATTAATTAAAATCATGATGGTTGCAGGAATTGATTTAACAGCAAAGTAAAGGATAAGTGCGATCGCCACAAATGCTAATCCCCCAGCCGAAAGTAAAGTTTTCGTCGCTCCCTCTTGCGCTTCAAATTGACCACCGTATTCAATAAAATATCCAGCGGGTAATTGCACCTGTTGCTTAACTCTCTCCCGAATATCCTTAATTACAGAACCTAAATCTCGTCCAGCCACGTTGCTGGATACAACAATATAACGGGAGACGTTTTCGCGGTTGATGGTGTTGGGGCCTGTAGCATAGTTGATTTTTGCGACTTGAGCTAAGGGAATTTTTTGTCCGTTGGGTGTATCAACTAGCAAATTACCGATAATTTCAATATTGTTACGGTATTTTTCTTGCAACCAAACCACCATATCAAAGGTTTGTTGTTGCTCCAATACTTGGGAAACGACTCGCCCATTCAGTGCAGTTTCTACTACCTCTGACAATTCGCCAATAGTTAAACCATAGCGGGCTGCTGCATCGCGGTCGAATTGAATTTGTACCTGTTTAATCGGTACTTGCGGTTCTAGTTGCAAATCTACTAGACCCGAAACCTGTCCCATAGCTGATTGTACTTGTTCACCAAGGGTGCGGAGTTGTTCCAAATCGGGTCCAAAAATTTTCACAGCTATCGCACTCCGTACACCTGAGAGGACTTCATCCATTCGGTGCGAAATGAACCCGCCGATATTGGGAACGACTCCGGGAATTTTATCAAATTCTTTACGAATCGTTTCAATTGTTTTTTCTCGGTCTTTTGCTCCCTCCTCGCTGAGTTGGACATCTATTTCCGCCCCGTTTACACCAGCCACCTCCGTATCCCCCACAGCCCGTCCAGAGCGCAATTGAGCCGTTTCCACCCCAGGATTTTTTTTCAGGACTTCTTCAATCGCTATCCCGACTTGATTAGTCGCATCCAGAGATTGACCAGGCATTAAAACTGCGGCGATCACCAAAGAACGGTCTTGGAATTCTGGTAAAAAAACTTGCCCTAAACCCAGCATAATTACCAATGAAGCCACAAAGCCAGCGATCGCCATTCCTAAAATAATTTTGGGGCGACGCATAGAAAATTTCAAAGCTGGACGGTAAAGTTTATGGGTTTGTTTTTCTAACCAAGTTTCTGTACTGGGTAATCTTGTATTCGTTAACAACAGGGCGCACATTGCTGGGGTTAACGTCAGCGCTACTAAAGTGGAAGCAGCAATTGACAGCAGATAGGCTAAACCCATTGGTGCAAAAATTCGACCTTCCACACCAGAGAGGGCGAAAATCGGTGCAAAGACAACTGCAATAATAATTGTGGCGAAGAGGACGCTAACCCGCACCTCAACTGAACCATTAAAGACTACTTGCAATGGTGGAATGGGATTACCTGCTAATTGGTTTTCCCGCAAGCGGCGGTAGACGTTTTCCATATCTACAATGGCATCATCCACCACTGAACCAATAGCCACCACCAGTCCGCCCAAAGTCATGGTGTTAATGCCTTGTCCTGTCCAGTTCAGAATCATCATTCCTAATAATAAAGACACTGGTAAGGCGCTCAAACTAATGATTACCGTGCGCCAATTCATCAAAAACAGAATCAGGATGACGGAAACGATGATAGTACCATCACGCAAAGCTTCTTCGACGTTTTCGATTGAGGCTTCGATAAAATCTTCCTGACGGAAAGTAGTTGTAATTTTGACATCTTTAGGCAGACCAGCTTGAATTTCCTCCATTGCTGTTTCAACTGCCTTCGTTACTTTTGGCGTATCTGCTCCCGGCTGTTTGTTGACTGTTAAAATTACCGCTTTTTTACCCGCAAAACTGCCATCGCCGCGTTTGAGTGCTGCACCGATTTGCACATCTGCCACTTGTTCCAACAGGACTGGTGTGCCATTTTTGGCTTTAATTACTGATTTTTTCAACTGCTCAATAGATTCAATCCGTCCAACACCTCGCACCAATGTCTCTTGGTCGGGAGTAATTAAAAATCCCCCCGGTGCATTGGCGTTAGATGCTTTTGCTGCTTTGGTGACATCATCAAGGGAAACATTAAACGCCTTCAGTTTATCGGGGTTAACCAACACTTGATACTGTCGTTCATCCCCACCAAATATGATGATATTACTTACACCAGGGACAGCCAGCAGGCGGTTCTTCACTTGCCAGTTGACAAGCCGCCATACCTCCATTATTGGAGTAGTTTCAGAGGTAAAGGCGTATTTGACAGTCCATCCTAAAGGGGAACTGACGGGAAGAACCTCTGGATCTTCTACACCTTGCGGTAACTGACTGCGTGCTTGTTGTAACCGTTCCGTCACCAATTGACGAGCGCGATAAATTTCTGTATTTAAGCTAAAAGTCGCTCTCACCGCCGAAAGACCTACGGCCGAGGAAGAACGCAATGTTTCCAGTCCTGGAGTACCGTTGATGGCACTTTCTATCGGTCGAGTAACTAGGGATTCAACCTCTTCTGCCGCAAGTCCTGGGGCTTCGGTCATAATTTCCACTTGCGGGGGAGCAAAGTTGGGAAATACATCTAGTGGCATTTGCGTAAGGACGAGAAAGCCCCAAACAGATATGAGGATAGAAGCAATAACTATTAACCAGCGTTGAGCGATCGACCATTTAACAATATAATCAAGCATTTTTAAACATTTTAAGAGATGTCTGCTTGCTGTGCAGGTAATTAATTTTAAGTATCAAGTACTTATTCTCTCAAACGAAGATGAAATTGAGATGAAATTTTTAGTTTCAACTTAAAGTTGCCCCACATCTCAGCCAAAAGGAAGCACTTTTTCTTGGGTGTATGGTACTTATCGAATATGGACAAATTTCCTCCAAAGCAGCTGCTCGAAAGTATTTATCAGCAACTACTGCCTAGTTTACAAATTGAAAGTGTCAATCTCTGGAATCCAATCAAGGTTAGCTATCTTTCAGAACCCTGGCGGCTGCTTGGTAAAGGAAATTATGCCGCAGTAGTCTATCACCCTAACCACCCTGACTCTGTAGTCAAGATTTATGCCCCAGGACGGACAGGCTATGAAGAGGAAGTAGAAGTTTACCATCGTCTAGGTTCTCATCCAGCATTCTCTGTTAGATACCCATACCCAAATACAGATCAACGCTTGAAGTAAAGGTAGGTTGACCAAACCCGGCGATTTCGAGTTGCTGTCTGCTAGGTTTGCCAGTCAAAATAAGTATCCCATCAATGGCGATCACTGGAACTGCCTTCACCCCATACTGCTTCGCTTTCTCCAGATAAATTGGGTGTTCCTGTCCCCTTTGTAGGTCATAAATCCGTACCTCACAACTTGAGCAAGCCAATTCTTGTACCTTGTAACACGGGGAAGTGCTGTAAGTAAAGTTTTTTAGCGAATTACTTGACTCTCTAGTTAACTAAAGAGTTTAGTATTGCTTTAACTCTTAAAGAGTTGTTTGACCAACTAGACAATTAATGGGGCAGAAATGAGCATATCTACACGCAGAAAAGGTTTATTAGGTGGAATTGTAACCGTAACGGCATTGCTAACATTCGCAGGTCGTCCTGCATTTGCAAACACTGCCAACCAGACTGTAGAAGCTATCACAGCCAACACATCTACAAACAAGACAAACTTAGCTAAAAAGCAGACAAATCAAACAATAGCGCAAACATCACCAACGCCACAACCGACAAAAGATAAGGGATGTGCCTGCTGCAAATCCATGATGAATAATACGCAGGAAATGAATCACAGCAATATGCAGAAGATGATGGATAATCAAAACAACCCGTCTAGATAGGAGGGGATGCATTCTCACCGTTAATAATAACGGTGAGAGCTTTGTTGAAATCGAAAAATATCATTTTTTAATAGGTATATCTTTGTCAGGAACTTGTTCAATTAGACTGCAAAGTTTCAGACTGCAAGGGTCATCAAGAGGTTTATCTTCCCATTTCTCTCGATACACTTCTAGTTCAGCTTTAAGCGTCTGCATCTGATAGATTTGGTTCTCAAGATGAGCGATTTTCTGATTGAGTAAATCTCGTACAATGGGGCAGGCGGGATTACCGCGATCGCGGATACCAAGCACCTGCTGAATTTCAGAAAGAGAAAACTGTAGAAATTGGGCTTTCTTGATAAATTTCACCCGCTTGATGGCATCAAAATCGTAGTAGCGGTAGCGACTTTCATTTCTATGGGTGGGTTCTAGCAACCCTAATGTTTCGTAATAACGAATAGTTCCCACAGCCACATCAGTTTGTTGTGCCAGTTCTCCGATTTTTAGAAGTTTATTGTGGGATGATGGTTCACAAGTATTTTTCAGGGTAGTCACCATAAATTCTTTGCTAGTACTGTACTGGATGTTGTCTGTGGAACAGGTGAATTTGAACGGTTATTATTGACTGAGAATCCAACGAAACACATTATTGGAGTAGATATTTCAGAGAAGATGCTGCTTGTCGCTCAACAAAAACTTCAAGTGTATCTTCATGTCTCATTTCAGACGGCTAACGCATCGGCGTTGCCATTTGATAACAATAGTTTCGATATTAAAAATGCGTTTCAAATTAGGTGAGATTATTCCATGATATGGCTAACGCCAAGCTGCGCTAACAGCAACGCCAAAAATACTACACCCCTTCTAGAAAATAGCAGAGTGGTGAAAATAGTCTTGTCAAAACTATTTTCCAGCCTTGATAAATATGCCCCTTCCCCCCATTAAGTAGGTAAAGAGAAAAATTTAAAGGTATGTGACGAAATGTAAATTCAATGAATGCCTTGCAAATAGGTTATTTCACGGTTTTTACAAAACTAAACATATATCGTTTTTATTATGTTTACCTACTTAGTGTTAAAATATTACTATAAAAGACTTTTATAATTATGCCCTTGATAAATGAATACCTTGACATTTTTCCGCAGCTTGCGAAATCCGGTATTTGCAAGGCTGTATACTGCTCAAACCACTAGTTTATTGGGCGATGCACTTACTTGGGTGGGTTTAGCCCTTCTTGCCTTTAACTTAGCTGGAAAAAATGCAGCAGTTGTACTTTCAGTAGCTTTGACTTTGCGTGTCACTGCTTTTGTGTTGCTGTCTCCCCTTGCAGGTGCGATTGCAGACCGCCTCGACCGTAAGAAAATTATGGTTATTACCCACATATTCAGAATGTTAATTGTGGGTATGTTGCCTTTTGTGACGCAGATTTGGCAAGTTTACGTATTGATATTTGCGCTTAACGTCTTTAATGCTTTCTTCACCCCAACTTATCAAGCTACAATTCCATTAGTTACAGGTGAAAATGACTATCCAGAAGCGATCGCACTTTCGTCTGCTACTTATCAATTACTTGGTGTCCTTGGCCCCGGTATCGCTGGAAGTGTCGCCGCTTTCATTGGTGCGAGACAAGTTTTCTATTTGGATGCTCTCAGCTTTGCTATCGCAGCAGTGTTAATCTTCACCCTACCAGGTCAGCTTGTCGTTGCACAAAATCAACAGCCTTCTAGGACAACACGCCGAACATGGGGAGACATTAAAGATGGTACAACGCGCCTGCTTACAGATGCACCTATTCGTTATGCCTTAGCGATGCAGTTAGTTGCATCAATTGCCGGAGCGCAAATTTTAGTCAATACTGTTGGCTATGTTCAAGGTACACTCAAATTAGGAGAAGTGCAGTATGGCTGGGTAATGGCAGCTTTTGGGATTGGTGCAACTATCTGCACGGTTATTTTTGGTATGTTCAATAGAAGTTTGCCACGGACAACATTTGTCTTGATTGGTGCAACTTTAATCACTTTGGCTTTATTGCCTGCTAATTACGCAAATTTAACAGTATTGATGCTTTTATGGTTGGTAGCGGGTGCGGGGCAAAGTTTAGTGAACTTACCCACCCAGACATTAATTGCAGACCGTATCCCAACTGCTGCACAAGGACGAGTTTATGGCGCACACTTTGCCTGGAGTCATCTTTGGTGGGCAATCTCATACCCTCTTGCTGGTTGGTTGGGAAGTAATTTTGCTGAACATGAGTTTCTTTACGGTAGCTTAATGGGTTTAATGTTGCTGGTTGTAGTGCAAATTACCATCTCACCTCAACCGCATGAACATGAACATCTCCACTATCTTAGTGTACATGAACACAAACACATCCATGATGAACACCATCAGCATCAACATGAACAAGGGATACTGGTAGGCAAGCCTCATAACCATTTTCACGAACACACGATGATTATCAATCATAGCCACTCTCACAAGAGGGACATTCACCATTGCCATAGTCATTAATTTGTCAGTTTGTGAATACCTTCAGCAAAAAAAGAGTATGAAGAGATAAGGCTGATGTAGTAGAGTTATAGTATTCCAAAACAACAACTCAAAAGTTCGCGCATTGCCCATATCAGGATACATCAAATATTAAAAACAGCTAATTAACCCTCTTCCATCACTCTAGGGAACGCAAGATTTGAGACCTTTATTTAACAAGAGTTTTGGTGATTTATTAATGTTTCAAAATGTTCGCCATATTTTGTTAGTAATACAATGTTTAAGCCTTTATCACATCTGAATTTCAAAATTAGGAAATTATTTTTGTGATTCCCATTTTAATGGAAGAGGGTTAATAAGTGTTGAGTTGAGCATAGCTCAACCCAAACTTCTATTTTAGAAAGTGAAAGTTGTTCTCAATGTACCAATCACAGCATCATTATTATTGTTAGCAGCTTGACCAGGATTAGTTAACCAAATCACACCGGGAGTAATAGAAATGTTATCGCTGATGCGATATCTATAAAACCCTTCAATGTGATAAGGTTTATCAGCATTGTTATTACCTAAATATGGTTGAGCGCCTGCAAAAATGCCTAAAAGGTTGCCCCTCTTACCAAAGTCAGGTAAAGCTACACCCAATCCATAGCTCCAAACTTCATCCTTATCGTTAGCTCCCAAGCCTGTAATATTGCTGTGAAGTGCAAACCCACTAATTGACAGTTTACTGCTAGGTTTGAAAGCTGCTTCAAAACCATAAGAATTACTTACGAATGGATTGCCACCACCGACAAAATTAGCTTGTGAAGTCCCGACTACAGCAGCACTTACCGAACCGGCATCAAATAAAGCACTATCTGCACCATGATAACCGTGAACGTAGGTTGCAGCCAAGGTCAGGCGATCGCCAACGTTAAGATTCAACTGTGCTAAAGCTGCATAGTTACCGTCTAATAAACCTGAGCCTGGACTGGGATTATTCGATTCAGATCCTAAATAACCCAAAGTTAACGAAGGTTTGAAGTTACCACTACCAAATGGGACATTAACACCAATTCCTGCACCGCCACCGATGCGATAGATAGGACTTTCGGAAGCAAAGGTAGATAAAGCACCGTTACCACCATCAAAGTCTTCAAAATAAGGGTTAACGGTGGGAACATAATCGCTTTGAATACCTCCAGTAGCAGCTACATAAACTTGAGACTTGCCAACAGGGAAGTAATACGCTAACCAATCAATAAAAGCACTATTATTGCTACCAAGAAACAAGTTAAAAGTTTGAGTGCCTTCAGCAGTGCCATTGGGTAAAGATAATGGAGTAGCATTACCGGCTGCAATCCGAGTGTGTAGGGTATCTTTACCCGTAAAACTAGTTTGCAAATCTAAACGCACCCGGTTTTGGAAAACGGTATTGTTATTATCATTGTTGCCAAAACTATCCGTAACCGCAAAAACCGCTTCACCTACTAGTTTTGTTGTAGTCGAAAACTGATTAGCTTCTAATTGAGCAGTGCGTGTTTCCAACGCATCTACTCGACCTCTGAGTGTCGCAAGTTCCGCAGAAAATTCTTCTTGTAGACGCTGTAGGGTAGCCAAATCCTCTTTTGTCACTAAATCAGTAGTTGCTGTAGCAATCAGTTCATTAACTCTATCCAAACAAGCATTCAAACCTGCCGCAAATTCATAACGAGTTAAGGCACGATTACCCCGGTAAGTTCTATTGGGATAACCTGCAATACAACCATATCGCTCAACAAGAGATTGCAAGGCTTGAAAAGCCCAGTCCGTTGGTTGTACATCCGAAAATTGAGAAACGGATGTGACTTGAGATAGTGAAGTTGGATTATTGGCTTCAAGATTGTATTGGTTTATTTGTGACAAAATGTTTTCGTTTTCGTCAGCGTTTGTTTGGGCAAGTAACTGCTGATGAGTTTGGGATGGCTGTTGTTGGCTATCAGCAGCAATGGCACTAGCTGAAATAGCAAGAGTTATTCCCAAAAATACGGGGCTGAATATAAGTGTTTTCCACAATAGATTCGACATATTATTTTTCCTCACACCCTCTTGCAATAATGACGTGAATGCTAATACCAAAACGTATTATTTGCTACTTTAATGCCATCTTAATTTTATAATGTGTCGTGCCAATATAGTCTAGAAGTAAGTTATTTTGGCTCTTGCGTTGTTTTTACTGTGATTGAGGATTGATCATAACAAAACCCTTATAAGGCAAGGGTTATAAAAGATTATGTCCTGATTTTGAATAAAACGCCTACGGAATAAGGCTTCCAATGATTTTGAACCTGGTTTTCCATAAAAAGTACCGAAGAGCCGTTACTTTACTGATAAATTCTCATTTCCACCAAATATGACAATATTACTTACACTAGGAATAGCCAACACGTGGTTTTTCACTTGCCAGTTGATACTATAAGCTTTCAAAATTAAGGAGCATCAGTCAGCTAGATAGCTGCGTGAGTTAAACCCATATCTTCGTAGAAGCGTGAGGGCTTGTTTTTCCAATTGTCTCACTCTTTCCCGACAAATGCCCATCCGTTGACTAATCTGTACTAGGGTAAGTTCGCATCCACCGGCTAAACCAAAGCGCAAGATTAATACTTCCTTTTGCTCGGGAGTCAGCTTTGCTAATAGTTTGTGAACGTCTTGATAGAGCAATTCTCGCTCGGTGTAGCGTTCGGGAGATATTCCATCATCTCTCAGCATATCCTGTAATTGGGTATCTTGCCCAAACCCAATTCCCATATCTAAAGAAACACGTTGACGAGCAAACTGCAAACATTCTCGAATCTGACTGGGTTCCAGATTAAGCGCTTGGGCAATTTCAGTCACGTCGGCAGTGTGACCAAGCTTTTGAGATAACTCTCGCTGAACACGTTTAATTTTGTTCAGCTTATCAGCGATATGAATGGGTAAACGAATGGTGCGGGATTGTTGTGCGATAGCTCGTGTAATTCCCTGACGAATCCACCAGTAAGCATAAGTAGAAAACTTGTATCCAAGAGTTGGATCAAATTTCTCTACCCCTCGTTCTAGTCCCAATGCACCTTCTTGAATTAAGTCTAAAAACTCAATATTGCGTTTCTGGTATTTTTTAGCAATAGACACCACTAACCGCAGATTAGCCTGAATCATCTTCTGCTTGGCAATTTGTCCTTGACTTATTTGTTGCAGCAGTATATCTTCTTCCAACCGCATCTTGTCAGCCCATTCTTGCAGAGTTGGTTCACGCTGTAATTTTTCAGATAGTTCTTCCTTGGCTATAAGCATCACCATCATTTGCTGAACTTGTTGAGCAAAAAAAATTTCTTGTTCATGAGTTAACAGAGGTATACGTCCAATTTTATGAAGATAGATACGGACTGCATCTGCTGTAGGTGAAAGTTCGTTATTCGTGTTCTTCACTTTAGTTGGTGGGGATGCTGAATTAGGCATGAATAGATTCTCCTCCATTGAATAAATTTAAATGTTTATAAAATCATAAATAAACACAGATTAATCGAGATAATAAATTTCTATAGCAATCCTATTGGATTTATGTTCACGTAGTGTGCCGGAGGCATCACGGAATTTTTAAAACGTTCGCGGAGCGTGGCGTTAGCCATACCGCTCCAGAGCGCAGAGGTAGAGAAAAAGAAGTGTTCATATCTTATTTAGGATTGCTATACATTTTGGTAAATTATCTGAATTTACTAATAAAATTTTCAGAGCAGAGCCAAATCTCTGAATTGTTTTTTTATTAGTGCTAGTTTTGTGATTAATTTGCATCTAACAACTGAGTAAAATTTGTAAAATAACTCAAGTTGCTAGTTATCTAGTTGAGACTGGTAATTGGTAATTGGTGAGTATTTTTCTGTTTTAATCCTGTAAATCCTTTAATCCTGGACATCCTGATATGGCTACGCCACGCTACGCCACGCTACGCTATCAGACATTTTCCCTAACTAGCAACTTACGTTAAAATACTCAATTAATAGGCTCAAAACGTCCTAAAAAAGTAGGTCGGGGACGGGTAATGTCAACTTCCCACAAAGCCTTGACATTCGCTAACATTTCCCTCACTAAATCGGGAATCATTCCTCGTAATCCATAAATTTCTATATCTGGAGTTCCTAAACCAACTGTCTTTAGTCCTAATTGACGACAGGTATAAACAGTGCGGGGAAGATGATAATTTTGAGTTATGACAACAGCTTTATGTACACCAAAAACTTTATGAGCGCGATAACAACTTTCATAAGTGCTAAAACCTGCATAGTCTAAGCTAATGTTTTTCATCGGTACACCCAATTCATGGGCATATTTCTGCATAGACCTGACTTCATTATAGGAAACTTTGCTGTTATCTCCTGTCATTAAGAGTTTACTAATCTTTCCCATTTTATAAAGTTTGACAGCAGCTTCTACACGGTCTGATAACATGGGTGTGGGATTACCATTGGCAAGAATTCCTGCACCGAATACTATTGCAATCTGTTCTTTTGGGACTGATTCTGGTTGAATGTAGCGGGAGCCATTCGTCATTAAACCTATATAAGCCGTTGCTATTAAAGGTTTTGCTAATACACTAATTACTAAACCTAACAAAATCCATCGCAGGTGACGGAACAACTTGAAATATTTTTTCCCTACAATTTTTTCAAAAAATCTCATATAAGTGATGTTTTACAGAGTATTTTATTGGATCAGCGATGCACATTCTCGAAAGTTGATGTGTACCTATAAATTACTTCTTATACTATGAGCTATTCAGAGGGAACGGGGAATAGGGAACAGGAAAAACTCAGGTTTTAAAACATGAAATTGAAATATTGACAATGTTTTTTTCGTGCCACTCTCCTTCAAAAAATATCTTTTTTTTGACTGAGCTTTAAACTGGTGAAACTTTAGTTTCTTATCTGTTCCCTCTTTTTGTAAAACAAATCACTGGCTGTACTTTAGCAAAATTGCTGTCACATCTGTGCTTAACTTAGTGATGCTAATTAATTCTCCAACACCACCCCAGCTACCTTGCCATTTTCTACAACAACCGCACTTCTCTTAGGTAACAAATACTTACCAAACTTAGAATATAAAGCAGGTAAAACTAGCAAAGTTAACGCGGTAGAAGTAAATAAACCACCCAAAACCACTATCGAAAGTGGTTGCAAAACTTCCTTACCTGGACCGACTGCAATTACTAACGGTACTAATCCCAAAGCGGATGTGAAGGATGTCATCAAAATAGCATTGAGTCGTTCCATAGACCCGGTTATAATAATTTCTTTTAACGACATTCCACTAGAAAATTTAGTAGTGTAATTGTCTACTAAAAGCAATCCGTTGCGAGTAGCTACACCAAATAAAGTCACAAAACCTACCAAGGAAGCGACTGAGACAACGCCCCCTGTTAGTGCCACAGCAATTACACCTCCGACTAAAGCGATGGGCAAGTTAATCATAATCATTGCTGTAGAAGCAATAGATTTGACAGAAAGATACATTAATACCGTAATCACTACAAAGGAAATAGCACTGAAAATCAAAATATTTTGTGAGGCTCTTTCTTCAGCTTCAAATTGACCGCCATACTGAATAAAGTATCCAGAGGGCAATTGCACTTGTGCTTTGACTTTGTTTTTAATTTCATTGACTACCGACCGCAAATCTTTGCCTTTAGCATTAGCAGATACTACAATTAGACGGGAGACATTTTCCCTGTTAATGGTATTTGGTCCAGTGCCATAGACAACTTTAGCCACGTTAGCTAAAGGAATTTTATTTCCCCCTTCATTTCCACCTTGGGAAGGGGTATCAACTAACAAATTTTCAATTGTTTGTAAATTATTCCGGTATTCTAACTGTAACCAGACAATTAAATCAAAACTTTGTTGCTTATCCAAAACTTGCGATACTACTTTACCATTGAGCGCAGTTTCGACAAGTTCAGATAGTTGCCCAACTGTTAAACCATAACGTGATGCGGCAACACGGTCAAATTTTATTTGAATTTGTTCGACAGGAACTTGCGGTTCTAATTGTAAATCTACAAGCCCAGACACAGATGACATTGCACTTTCAACTTGTTGACCAATCCGGCGGAGTTCTTCTAAGTCTGATCCAAATATTTTCACAGCAATTTGACTTCTGACCCCAGATAATATTTCATCAATTCTGTGAGAAATGAATCCACCAATATTTGCAGCAGCACCAGGTATTTTATTAAATTCTTCCCGCAACCATTCTACTGTTTCTTTACGGTTTTTCATTCCTTTGTCACTTAGCCCAATATCAAGATGACCAAGATTTACGGGTGCTGCATCTGGATCACTAGGGGCGCGTCCTGCCCGTAACTGCACATATTTTAACCTGGGATCATCTTTGAGTTTATTCTCCAACACAAAAGCTGCACTGTTAGTAGCTTCTAAAGATGAACCTGGATAAAGAGCTAAAGTATTGACCAAAGTTGATTCTTGAAATTCTGGTAAAAAAGCCCGTCCCAAAGCTGGAAAAATCACCATTGCCGCTATCATCCCCGCCACAGCCGCAGAGATAATGATCATGGGACTGCGGATAGCAAAATTTAAACAAGGATAATACAGCCGCTTGAAAATTCGGGGGATTAATGGTTCTTTTAACGGCATTTTTCCGTGTGGAAGTAAAATTGCACACAAAGCCGGACTCAGTAGTAATGATTCTAAACTGGAAACCATAACCACCACTAAATAAGTCATTCCCATTGGTCCAAAAATTCGGCCTTCTACACCTGCGAGGGCAAATATTGGAGAAAAAACGACAATAGTAATTAAAGTTGCACCAAGGAGAGATTCTCGGACTTCTTGTCCGCCTTCAAAAATGACTTCTAGTACCGGACGCGGATTGGCAGAATGTTTATTTTGGCGGAGGTTGCGATAAGTATTTTCTGCATAGACAATGGCATCATCAATTGCTGTACCAATGGCGATCGCTAATCCGCCTAAAGTCATAGTGTTTAGCCCCAAGCCTAGCCAGGATAATATTTGTAAGGAGAACACAAAAGTTAAAACAAAATCTAACAAGCAAAGTGATAGAGTCCGCCAATTCATCAAAAAGGGAATGAGGATAAGTGCGGCAATGATACTACCTTCTACCAAGGCTGATCTAACATTTTCTACTGAAGCATCAATATAATCAGCTTGACGGAAGGTTGCATTTACTTTAATTCCTTTCGGTAAACCTGCTTCTAGCTCAGATATTGCGGCTTCAATCGCACGGGTGACGGTGGGAGTATCAGCTAGAGGTTGCTTATTCACCATCACTACTACAGCATCTTTGCCATTTAAGCTGCCATCGCCTATCTTAATCGCACCGCCAATTTGAATTTCGGCAACATCTCCCAAGCGCACAGGCGTTCCTTGACGGGCAAAAATTACAGATTGTTTTAAATCATCCAAGGATTCAATTCGGCCAATTCCCCGAATCAGAGTTTGCTTGTCAGGGCTGATTAAAAAGCCACCAGGAGCATTGACATTTGCTCCCTGTACTGCCTCAGATACTTGCTGTAAGGATACATTAAAAGCTCTAAGTTTATTCGGATCTACTAATACTTGATACTGACGTACATCACCGCCATACACTAGCACTTGACTAACGCCAGGAACTGCTAAAAGGCGATTTGTAACCTGCCAATCAACGATTCGGCGTACTTCCATCAAGTCGATTTTGGATTTTTGGTTTTGGGTGGATGTTTCTCCTTTCTGCCCCTCCTCTTCCACTGTGAAAGCATATTTTAATACAGTGCCGATAGGTGAACTGATAGGAGCGAGTTTTGGTGTTTCAATTCCTTCAGGTAGCTTACTCACTACTTGTTGCAGTCGTTCCTGTACCAACTGGCGGGCTTGATAGATATCTGTTCCCCAGCCAAAAACAACTCTGACTACAGAAAGTCCTGCTGAGGAGGAAGAACGAACTGCGCTGATTCCTGGAGTGCCGTTGATTGAGCTTTCAATTGGTAATGTCACCAAAGATTCTATTTCTTCGGGAGCGAGTCCGGGAGCTTCTGTTTCAATTTCGACTTGGGGAGGTGCAAAGTTGGGGAAAACATCCAACGGCATTTGCGGGATGGTATTAAATAATATGATTATTGCGGAAATAAGTGCAGCAATTACTACTAACCAGCGTCGAGAAATTACCCATTTAGCAACTGTACTAATCATTATCTACTTAGTTGTTAATTGTTGTTTGTTGGTTATTAGTTTTTAATGATTTCAAATCCACAACTTTATAAGAGAGAATTTAAAATTCCGCATTACAAAAAAAGGGAACAGGGAACAGATAAAAAACACTCATTTTCACCAGTTTAAAGCTCAGTCAAAAAAATCTTTTTTTTGAAGGAGAGTGGCACGAAAAAAACAGTGTCAATATTTCAATCTAATGAGGATGCTTGTCGTTTTCCTCAACAGAAGTGGTGGGAGTAGAGGGGGTTGGTTGTTTGTGGTTGTCGATATAAACCTCGGTTTCATAATTAAAACCGTCACCTACTGGTATTAGACGGGAACGGTTACGACGGCTAGACCAAAAACTACCTGCAACAAAAGCCAAAGTAGCAAGGGTCACTCCTCCTGCTCCAAATAACCACAGAGGTACTGGTAAGCTGTCAGCTTTAGTCTCTTCTGAATGTGCTTTTGCTTGTTCTTGTTCTTCTCCTTCCGCTTCGTTGGATTTACTACCACTCTTCAATGACTGTGCATAAAGTTGTGGCGCACGTTGGGTAACGACTGAATCTCCCTCGAATAAACCACTTTTAATCTCAATTAAATCTCCAGAGGTTTGTCCTAACTCAACTTCAACAGATTGGAAGGCATTGCCGTTTTGGACATAGATCAATTTCTTATTATTTGCATCCACTACAGCAGACTGGGGAATTGCCAAAGTAGCTGTAGATGTCTGGTCTGTTACAACTTCAAATTCGGCAAACATTCCAGGTTTTAGCTGCCCTCTAGCGTTATTGACTTCGGCTTGTACTGGTACTACTCGTGTTTCTCCTTCTACCACTGAGCCAATTCTTGTAATCTTTCCTGTAAAGGTTTGATTAGGTACACTAGCAACCTTCATCCTGACCTGTTGTCCTGTCTTCACTTTATCTAAATCTTTTTCATAAATATTTGCTGTGGCAAAAACCTGACTATCATTCACAATCGTCATTAACTTACCACCCGCATCCTGAAATGATTGGCCGATAGTAACTTCTCTGTCAGTAACCTTGCCGGAAATTGGAGCAGTTACTATTATTAGCCCCTTAGCATTAGCGCGGTTTCCTAGTTGTAGTAGCCGCGTTTCATAAATAGCACTGCTGCGATTAATATTGGATTTTGCTAGTTGAACTGATACTTGAGCGCGTTTGAGTTGATTTTCAGCCTGGATAACATCGCGGTGGCTGTTAGCTGTGGTTAGTTTAGCTTTAGCTTCTGCTAGTTGGGTTTGAGATTCAAGGGCGTTACGACGTGCCAAAGCACCTTCAGTAGCTAACACTTTATCTTTCTCATACTTTTCTTGAGCAAATGCTACTTGGCTTTGGGCTTGGGTAATTTCGGCGGCGGCTATTCGCTGATAGCGATCGTAATTTTGTTGAGCCAGCGTCAAGTCAGCTTGAGCTTGTTGTAAATCAGCTTGACCTTGTGCTAGTTTTTCCTGAGAGTTAACCCGCAGTTCCACTAAGTCAGAACTGGTGACAACGGCAACTGGTTGGCCTTTTTTTACGGATGCACCTGGTTCTACCAACAGTTCAACTACTTTTACTCCTTGTATTGGGGTTGTGACTTCCACTTTCTGGCTAGGTAAGTTTTCAATCTGTCCAGTGGTTTTTATGCCGACAGCTAATCGTTGGCGCTGCACTGATTCGACTTTAACTCCCAGCAGTTTTGCGGTTTCTGCTTCAACTTCAACAGAACCAGTTGCTTTACTTCCACCACCCTGAAATGAACTTGCACCAGTATGGTCGTGTCCAGCACCAGCCAAAACAGTAGTAGGAATATTTAGTAGTAACAAACTCAACATTGTTAACGAAACATAACGCAGTGGCGCAGAACGTTGAAATAAATTAGAGATTCCCATTGCTTGTTGTGTCCTAAGTTAGTAAGAAAGCAGAATCGCCTTGAGATGTTGGTTTTTGATGTGCAAATTTGGATTAACGCTTTTTTTAGCTAGTTACATTGTTTTTGTAAGTAGTTTAAGGAGTTTGAATATTACTCTTTTTTCATTATTTCATATCGACATGAAATTTGGGTGAAATTTTTAGTGGCGATTCTTATTAGGAACAACTATTGTATTTAGGCTATATTCATGGTTTTAACCTTACACTTTTTCAATAACTACAAAATACACAAAATATATATAAGGAATGTGAATTAAATAAAATACATCTTTTAATTTATGTAATCTAATGTTGGGTTATGCTATCGCTTCACCCACCCAACCTAAAAAGAATTGTAAGTTAATAACTCCAGGTTCCATATATATTTTTCTTGGATTCCTGTAAGCATTTTCAAAACATAACCATAAATATCTACGGGACTTAAACATTTTTGAGGAATAAATAAGCCTCAAACCCTTGCGGGGCATGGGAAATACATCAAATGACCAAAAACGTTTGAAACCCAGATATACCAACAAACCAATCAAATTGAAATTTGAGACTACTGGTTATACCAAGCTTTGCGCCACTCTTTCATTTGGTTAATCTCTGTGTTTTGCGCTTTGATAATTTCTTGAACCAAGTTTTTGATTTCAGGACGTTGAGACTTTTGCAAGGCATCTTTCGCCATAACTACAGCTGATTCATGGTGAGGAATCATGGCGTTAATAAAGCGTAAGTCGAACTCTGCATTAGCTGCACCCAAGTCCATGTTCATCATCATGGCTTGCTTTTGATCAGAAGACATCTCCATCATGTGACCCATTTTGGCATCATAAGCCATTGGTTTATCTCCCGCTTTGGCATACCAGGTTGTACGCCACTGTTTCATCTGTGTAATTTCTTGGTTTTGTGCTTTGATAATTTCGTCTGCTAGTTTTTTGATCTCAGGGCGTTGCGATTTCTTCTGTGCTTCCTTGGCCATTACCGTTGCTCCCTGATGGTGCGGAATCATCGCATCAATAAAGCGCAAATCATAGTTAGCGTCAGCAGGGCCTAAATCCATTGCCATGCTATGGTTCATCATGCCGCTACCATGATTCATCATGCCATCATGGTTCATCGGTTGCTTATCGCTAGTCTCGATAGCAGTGTTAGTAGGGTTTAGTGCTTGGCTTTGGTTTTGGGAAGTGGGTGTAGAACAGGCTGTCAAAACGCTGCTGGAAAAAGAAGCGATCGCTACTAAAGCAAATGTCAAAAAGCTGTTTTTCAGAGTAAGGAGTTGCATAGGGATGATCTAAGATAATTTTCTGATTCCATTCTAAAGTCTCTAGTTAGCTGGAGAATCAATCATTTAGATGATCTATCTTTTGCTTGGGTAATAAAGTTGCCTAGATAACTAGTTATTCACAAAGCGACTGCGGCACTTACTAGATAGTTTGACAGCCAAAAATGAAATCAGGATGAAATCAAGGGTTGGTGCTAGTCGTACAGATATACGAATGCACATAAATATGAAATCTGCATGAAATCTTGATGTCTGAGTAAGTAGAAATATTTATTACCTCATTAGTATGACGCAATTGCACCCGAAAATCTTTACGGTTAGTCAAAAGGCAATCATGTCTTTGAGTAAACCTAAAAAATTTCAAGAAGGTGAATAACTGGCTAAAATTTCACCTAAATTTCATCTTATTTTGTCAAGCTATTAAAAGGTAGCTTCATTTACCAAAAATGATTTTGATAATTGATTGACATAATGACGTATTTAAATTAACAAACTGCTAAAGTGAATTTACTGCTTATGAAAGTTTTGCTTGTTGAAGATGAGCCGGATCTAGGTGCATCAATTCAGCGAAAGTTGATTAAAGAAAAATATATTGTTGACTGGGTTTTGGATGGAAACGAAGCCTGGATTTATTTAGAAGATGATTTGACTCAATATACACTGGCAATCTTTGATTGGTTGTTGCCAGGAATGTCAGGCATAGAACTATGTAAGCGATTACGGGATCGCGGTGATGCTTTACCAGTGCTGATGCTAACTGCTAAAGATAGCATGGCAGATAAAGTAGCAGGACTAGATGCAGGGGCTGATGACTATTTGGTAAAGCCATTTGGTATGGTAGAACTGCTGGCACGGTTGCGGGCTTTGCAAAGGCGATCTTCCTTTGGCGGTGCAGCACTTACGTCTCAGTTCCAGTCTTTACAATTGCAAGTTGGTGGACTGATCCTAGACTGCGGTAATTGTACAGTTTCTCGACAGTATCCTAATGGGGAAAATCAGGTAATTTATTTAACAAAAAAAGAATTTCAATTATTAGAATATTTGATGAAACGTCCTAATAAAGTTATTACCCGCGACCAAATTTTGAATCATCTGTATGCTTTTAGTGCAGAACGCGTTAGTAATGTAGTAGCAGCCCAAATCCGACTTTTGCGACGCAAGTTATCGGAATATGGTTGTGATGGGCTAATCGAAACTATCCCTAGTATGGGCTATCGTTTTAATCCTGGCAATGCAGATTCGACTATTTCGTAAGACTCGCTGGCAATTGGCTACCTGGTATGCGGTAGTTATGGCTCTGATTCTATCCTTGTGCGGTTTTGTGGTTTACAAGGTAATTATTGATGCTTATGTGGCTTCTATCAACCGGGAACTGGAATCGGTAGCAGGGACACTACATGATGTAATTGAACCGAATTTGAAACAACCTGGTCTGACAGAGCTAGTTTTCCAGCAGGTTTTACCAAATATTTGTTTAGCCGAGTCCAGTTGTCCTACCCAAAAGATCCTGAGCCACAGCACCCCTGATGAACACGGTATTTTTAGTTCTGTATACAAAGATAAGCAATATTACGTCCGTTTTGTTGATGGTTCAGGACGGTTAATTGCAGTAGCAGGTTTTCAAGCTGATGAATTGCCACCGACTGTGCAAACCCAAGTGTGGCAAGTAGTCAAAGACTTACAAGGTAATCGTTACAGTCAAAAGTCTCTACTGCTGCACACTCAAGATCATCGAGATTGGGGCTATATTCAGGTAGGACGTAATCTCAATGACCTTGATAGTCGTATCGCTGCTTTGAAGTTAATTTTGGCGGTAGGATTGCCAATTACGGTTTTGTTAGTTGGCGGTTCTAGTTGGTTGCTGGCAGGATTAGCAATGCGACCAATTGACTCTTCGTATAAACAAATGCAACAGTTTACGTCTGATGCCTCTCATGAGTTGCGTACTCCTCTGGCAGCGATTAATGCGACGGTAGAGACTTTATTTGATATGGAGTATCTGCCGGAGGAAGTGCAAGATATTTTGTCATCTATTCAACGTCAGAATCATCGCCTAGCTGAATTAGTTCAGGATATGCTGTTACTGTCTCGATTGGAACAGCAAATGTTAGCGACACAACAAATACATTGCTGTCTGAATATTTTGATTAATGATCTGATAGAAGAATTTTCAGCGTTAGCGGCTGCGGCTTCTTTGCAGTTAACATCTTCGGTTTTATGCCAGGAGTTTTTATACGTGATGGGAGATGAAGACCAATTGTTACGTGTGCTTTCTAATCTCATTGCTAATGCTATTCAATATACCCCTGCTGGTGGTTGTGTAACTGTCATCCTCAAACGCAGCAATACTGATGCAGTGATTGAAGTTAAAGATACAGGCATTGGCATTGCGTCGCCGGAGCAAAAGCGAATTTTTGAACGATTTTATCGAGTGAATAGCGATCGCTCGCGTCGTACTGGTGGATCTGGATTGGGGTTAGCGATCGCGCAAGCAATTGTTCAGGCTCATGGCGGTAGTATACAGTTGCAAAGCCAAGTTGGTAAAGGTAGCAATTTCATCGTTTACTTACCCTTGACAGACGAAGCGATCGCGAGCGTCATACTGAGTGAGCTGGATTTAGGTTAGCGATCACCTACGCAGCGCTTCGCTAGGCTGTTGACTCTGTGGCTTTTTTGGGGGATGCTTCATGCAGTTTTTCTGTTAGTCTTCAATATGGCTGAAACCTTTCACTGGCTAGGCTTTTAACAAAACATAAAGACATAGTACATATTTACTAAAAACTATCAAAGTCAACAGCCTAGCGCTTCGCTATCGCGCAAAGGAGGAAAAATCCTGCCACTAGAGCAGGCTAATTGTCAAATGGCTGTTTACTTGAAACCTCGTAAATCTGGTGATTTACTAGTGCTACAGCCTATTGTCAAAGCTATTAATTTGCCCCAGCTTGTGGTTTTCGCCGCTGTTGTATTAGCAATCCTATTGCCATACCAATACCCACAATGGCAGTAAAGTAGAATAAACCAATCAACCGGATGTACATTGGCGGTGCAATTCCCTCAACTTCAACTTCTTGTGCGACTTTCACCAGTGGAAATTGACGGTTAGATCCAGGGCTAGGAGTTGCTTCGACCTCAACTTTGTGAGGTGCGCCATCAAAAAATTGCTCTTGCCACGTTAATTTGCCTTCTTGGTCAGTAACTCCCTTGTAGGCAAAGACTGTTAAATTATCTTCTAGGGCGATCGCCTTCACCTGCAACGCTACATCCTTGATAGGTTGTCCTGTTGCAGTATCCTTTACATTCACTGTTAAATTCGCCAGTTTTCCTACCGTTGCGCTTCTATCTCCTTCAACACGGACTTCTAATCCTTGAGATTTTTGGACTGATGGTGCGATTTCTTCTTTACCGCTTGAGTGTCCACTACCGTGAGCCTCTGCAACTTCTGCACTAATGTTAATAAACAATAAAGTTACTATAGCCACCACTGTCAATGCACTTAACAAAAGACGCACAGATCGCGGCGCAATTTCTCCTTGTCGTAGTTCTTCTTGTCCGCCAATCACCCAACCACCTAATAATCCAACTGATAGTAAGATAGCTGCAACAACAGCAGAATATTTGTATTTAACTGGATTTTCTTGGATATTCAAATTCAAGGTTTGTTCATAGGGGGTAAAAGTATTTGCTACTAAGGGTGACACATTTACCCGCAGTTGGTAGTTCCCACGGATAGGTAACATCTGCTGAATTTCCAACTTACCATCAGGTGCAGCCGCATCCATTTGTAGTAATTTTGTTCCCTCGACAATGGGGAAATCCGTAGCCAACAAAGGATTAGGCTGTGGTGTCAGAATTTGTAAGCTAATTTTAGTATTTTCTAAGCGTTTACCTACAGCATCCACAGCTTGTAGCGTTAGTCTAATAGGAGATTGTGGTTTATCGGTTCCTGCTTCAAAGGGATGAATTCGTTCTAGGGGTGGGTCGGTAGAGAGTTGTACTTTGGGTGTAGGAGTTTGGGAAACTCCTACAAAGGAATAAAGAATTGACAACGCAACACAAACAACACTGATCGCCCCAAACAGTCGATATTTTTT
Organism: Dolichospermum sp. OTE_75_concoct_329_sub; assembly: GCA_031376645.1. Lineage (GTDB taxonomy): Bacteria > Cyanobacteriota > Cyanobacteriia > Cyanobacteriales > Nostocaceae > Dolichospermum. Next base: position 44,370 of record JANMEE010000175.1, read on the forward strand.
CATAAAACCTTACGTAAACTATGTGTCTTCAGTTAATATTTGATAGCTGTCAGTAAAAGTTACCTTATCAGCTTCTATTCACTACAGAGTGAAGAATTCCAGTAAAAATATTGACAATAAATCAGAGATGGTATGAAATCAAAGCAAAATAATGCAGAGATGAAAAACAAAGTATCTTTACTTTACAAAACTTGAAATTACTTCTATCTCAAAAAATGGCGCGAAATCTGCGCCATCCTCGTGGCGTTATTTTATCGAGTGTTTTAGCAAAATCTCATGTATCTGAAAAATCTTGAGATTATAATAATTTAATGACACGCAACGCCTAAAGTGTGGTGACGCGCTGAATGTGCCGTGTTATGAGCCGCAGGATAGGTAGAGAACAAAATAGTCCAGATAACCAAAGAAGATAGCAGCATATAAAGTGTTACTTGTACTGGTTTAGACAAAGTAAAACCTGCGGTCTTCCGCAACACTGAAGTAGAAGAAAAATTAGTCATTTTTGACCTCTGAAAACTAATTTGGGTGATTCATTAATCAAAAGCATTTTGCTTGCTGCTCGATTGCAAGTAAAGATATACCATAAACCTTATGTTTGACAAGAGTGTATAAAATGTATTAATTAATTTGCATCAGTCAAAGTTAAGGAAGTATTTTTAAAAGCAGACGAAACATTTATAAAAGAAGATTATAAGTAAGGATTCAGGTCTAAATTTGAGGGATTAAATCCGGGGTGATTAACCATAGCTTTAATGGCTTGATAGCGAAGCGCTCCGTAGGAATCAAAAAACTCAATTACAGAACGTCTTTGACAACGACACGGCAGTCGCTTCAAGTCGGCAAAGCTCCCCAACGCGCTGCCTTAAGTTTGTATAACCGTCAATAAATTGGCAGTATAATGTTTAATACACAACATCAACAAATTATTTTTTGAACCAGTCAAAATTTCATCCTAATTTCATCATGACCTGTCAAACTTATTATGTAAAGGTTTATTCAGTAAAAAACCGTAACTTATTTGACATAATGACTATTTAACAATTCAAGATGAAGAAAATATTGATTTACACAGGTACAGTGTTTGCTCTTACCACTACAGCTTTCATTTCTTTTGGTCATGCAAATGCTAAGGAGAGTATTATTGAGAATAAATTCCAATATCCTACCAATAGCTGGCGTTTGGTAAAACATACTTTTCGGTTAAACATCCCCCAAAATAACAACGCTGTTTCCCAACTTATTATTGAAACTCCACCTACTGTCGCTGTGAGTAATGACATTGATGTTTTGGATGTAAAGGGTCAGGAAATTAATACTAATATTTCCGTCAATGGCAGACAGATTATTATAAATTTTCCTGAAGAGGTTATTTCTAACACTAAACTCTTAGTGAATTTTAATAAAGTTCAACAACCAGTTACTGGTCCAGCTTCGGTATACCGCTTTTCAGCTAAAGTTGTTGGTAGTGAGGTAGAGATTCCCATTGGTGTAGCTCAATTCCCTACATTTTAATATTTAGATTTTCATGTTAATCAAAAATTTCATCCAGATTTCATTAAGACCTGTCAAACTGATCAATAAAGGTAGTAGACCTTTTTGACTTAAAACAGTAACCGAGTTAATGAGAAGACTTATAACTTCTCCTGATGCTTGCGTGAATCTAGAAGATAGATAATTCTATCTTTACTTAGTTGTTGTGTATTAGTTTATAACAGCTTACAAAACACGAATCTAAATATTTGCTGAGATTACTAATTAGATTAGGAGTAAACATGAAAAAATTGCTATCTTATATTGCTATATCTACTCTAGCTGCTGCATTTTTAATTCCTGCAAACTATGTAAGTGCCAATCAAGAAAATGATAGTCTTCCTCATGTTGATGGTAACTACCAATTTCCTCCGACTCGCTGGGCGCTTGTTAGACATACTTTGCGAGTACACGTTCCTAAAAATAGCAAAGGTGTTTCGCAGTTAAATATTGAAGTTCCAAGTAGTGTAAGGTGGAGCGATGATACTAATGATGTTGTTGTAAACAAAGAGAATGGTCAGAAAATTAACACTAATGTTTCTCTGAATGGCAAGACTATACTACTAGCTTTTGCTGAACCAGTTGCTCCTAACACTAAGCTAGAGATTGACATCAAAAATATCAAACAACCATTTCTTGGTAATGGTCCTGTCTACTATTTATCTGCTAATCTCATTGGTAGTGATGCAAAAATACCTATAGGTGTAGCTAGATTTCGTATTAGTCCTTAAAATCTGGAGCCTGGAATCTGCGAAAGCAACTAGAATTTTCATGCAATCTTACTTGCTAAAATCGTTTCTATCGAGTGAATAGCGATTCCTACGGAGCGCTTCGCTATCGCTCCCGTAGCACTGGCGGTTCTGGATTAGGATTAGCGATTACTAGGTCGCGCTTTGCTATCGCGCAAGCAATTGTCCAGGCACACCACAGCAGCATAGATGTGCAAAGTGAATTCGGTAAAGGTAGCACTTTTACTATTAAGTTACCTTTCGATGTCCGCCCACTTGATAGCGTTCGCGCTATGTACCCATTGACAATGTTACATCGTCGCTCGCATCAATAACATTAAAATTGGAGCGCAAATTATTTCAATCTCCAGAGTTGGTAGTTGATATCCTGAGATTGTAAGTCAATTTTGTATCGCTCTTTAATTTGCTTAATTACTTGTTGCATAAATTTGATAGTGAGATTCGTTTGGGCAGAATTCTATCTATTCTCCACTAGGGTTTTTGTCTGTAGGAGTAGCCCTTTCAAGGTGGTGAAATTCGGAACGAAGATTGGTTATTTCACCCTTCATAAAAACTAAAATCTGATAGGAGGATTCAATCTTGAATCAATGAAACAACGTATATTGATTAGTCACCTTGAAAAGGCTACTCCTAGTCTGTTGTTAATGAGAAAATTATCCTTATTAACAATCTACCCCCCCTGTCTGCGAAATTACTCACATTGTTGAAAGTTTTATTGATTTATTAAAACCTAAATTACTCCCAAGGCAATAATGACAATAAATGCTGAGTTTTTCTCCTAACTATTTTAACGTCAACTCCTCACGTTTAGCAGAATTAACCATCTTCACTAAAAGCTGATTCAAATAACTTTGGGCAAAAATATACAGACTATCCCAAATTTCTTGATTACGACAGATTTTCGCCCCCACCGTATTACCAGCAATTTTCTCGGAAATTAAATACTTCCGAAAATAAGTACCCCACAATTGTTGAAGAAAATCTTCAGAGAAATCCTCAAAAGGTACAATCCAGTTATATTCTTTATCTAGAAATACCCTGTAGGATGCAACTATTGGTAACGCTAAATCTCCTGGCGCACCAAACCCAAAAGAATATTTACTGTCAGCCAGAAGGGTATTTTTCCGCATATCAATAGATGCTAAATCATTGATCCCTTTTCTTTTAGGTGCGCTGATATATTCTTGAATAATTTCATACAGCCTTTGTTCTATCCACATAGCTTTAGCCAGCAGCGGCAGTAGTTTGGTTAATCTTTCCCTCTCACCATCAGAAAGTTGACTAGGAGTGCTGCTAACAGACGGGTGCTTAGTTCTAGTATTACCTTCGGGATTGTATCTATTTCTATCCAAGCAGTTTAGTAACTTGAACAAATGGGTAACATTACAATGGGTATTTTTAGGAACACCGCTTTGGTTCTGGTAATAAGCTACTCTAAATTTTCTACTTTCTTTAAGTTCTAACTGGGCTAAATAACTTTTGATAAAGTCATAATCTCCCCTAGCATTGACCTTAGAGCGAGAATCAACAGGTGATGTAGTATTAGAGGCT
>JANMEE010000197.1:0-3568 GCA_031376645.1 Dolichospermum sp. OTE_75_concoct_329_sub
CATGTTGTTCACCTACTATGTTTGCGGTTTCTTCTGATTTGGCAGTATTAATGATGATATCTAGAAATGCTAACTTATCTATTAAGTTAGATAGATGACAAATATATTAATTTAATATTTTCTTAAGATTTATCCATAGAGCGAAATCTATGGGTGTGTTAAATAATCATCAAAAAGGGGAAATTTAAATAATTTCTATACCAAAATAAAGATAGAAAAACAACATCCAAAAGATTGATTTTTATTTAATTTCTCTAGGTAAGAATAGATTAACTCTCTATATCTTGGGTACTATTTTTTTTAAATGGCATCTACATAAAGATTAGAGAGAAATTACCTAAGAAAAATCAGTCTTTGTAACTTTACCTGGACAGAACACGACGAAATACAGCCAAGTTATTTTAGGTATTTTAAAATACTGGGCATACCAATATAAAACCACAACTTAGCAAATGGAACTTGACATCAAATTCCGGTTTATAAGATTTTTATACCTTTTTTATATCTTTTGGTAGTAGTACAATTAACAGCACAAGCTATACTATTAGTAATTAGCTTCTACTTTTATAGCTGCTTTGCTACTTTTTGCTAAAAATGTCACACTTGTATTGATTATATCAGCAATATCTGCTGGATCTAGGGTATAAATTCGTGTCATGACTTCCTTTTTAATTTGCTCAACAGGATACTTATTGCTGGTTGTAACAGTATTTAATGAGTTTGTGTCTAGATCAAAATTTTGAAGATAAGTAGATAGAGATATATAACCTTCTAAGTATTCTTGCAGAGTTTCACTATCACCACCACTCAATTTTGCTAAACGCAAGAAATTTTTAGAGTCAGTTTCGGGAATGGCTTTACCTTTCAACCACCTATATACAGTTGAAAAATCAACACCAATTTCTACAGATAAAGTTGTTTGAGTCCAGCCTTCTTTTAATAAATGTTCAATTAACTCGACTAATCGTTGATGACGTTTTTGCATAGTAGAAAACCTGGTTCTACCAGTTATAAAATTTACTTTTGCTTTTCAACAAGTACAACAGTTTATTTTTATCGCACTTTTTACTTAATTGATAGGATTGGTGAAAACAAATAATGTTCTAATCAAACAGGTAACAGGTAAATCATTATAAGAACACGATATGTTTCGTTTATACCTAACAGATGTTATCAGCAAACAAGCGATAAAAAACATGACAAACCTAACCCTCCGACTCCTTGAAAAGAGAGTGAAAGCCCTGACAGGGGGACAAGACAAAGGTTTGAAGAGAGGTTTTTTATTAAATTGTGCCTAACTACTCAATTTTAGTTGGGCTGTTCCTAAGAAATACATTTTATCACCCTTATTAGGTAAAAAGTTAAAATTTTGTATCAGGTCAATAATCAAGGGAAAACTACCGTATCGGTAAAGATTTTGCGTCTTTCGAGGTTTTTCCTGAGCCATTTACCCATTAGATATTCACTCTCTTCACCTATCTTCACGTATCTTCAATAATTTTAGAGGGGGAGTGAACAATCATTTTTACCCTAAATTATTACTCCCGGTTCGCTCATTTTTTTTGGAGTTTGAGAAATTGCCAAAAAAACAGAAAATCCAGGTTTCGTAATGGTTTTAGCGATTTCCCGAAATTTAGCTTGAACTACCAGCCGGCGCTAAAAACTCTATTTTTATGCAATCGCCTACGTGATCGCGCAAAGTCGGGACGAGAGTACATTTGAATTACAGGCTAAAACCCCTATTAAATCGTTCAGGTTTTTTCTAACTCAATTTAAAATAGGCGAACCGGGAGTTATTAAGCAATTACGAAATTTTCCATAGTTTTCGTACTTATCCCTCTTCGGTCAAAGTAGGGTAAAACCTTGTGCAATTCGTTGGCTAAAATAACGCAACTTCGTTAAGTTATCTAATCTTGATGAAGGAGGATAATGACGGTGTGCGTTTAAGTAAATACAGATAAAGTCTTTTCAGTATAAGTTATAGGATATATAAGCATATTGATAAAACTCCAGTCCGCCATATGAAAACTTGAACTGCATCCACTAGAAATGGTTATTCCATCCGTTTTAATGGGAGACCTAGTGCAATTTAGTCAACATCAATTGTTAAGAAATTATAAATTTAGATGCAACTTATATTGCGCTGTGCAAGATTATTAATATTGCAGGTCGCAAGTAACAAAATCTACTTGAGAAAGCATCTGTGAACAAACAAGGTGTCATCACTCTCAAATTTAAAGTTATGACGTACACAACGGACTTAAATCGAGTCTCCATGAATGGAGGAGAGAACCAAGCAGGGTTATCTTCTAATTCTACCACTTTTTTGGATACACAAAATCTTACTGTTGCCGAAGATATTGAGCCAATAGGGTTAGAGACGAACTCTGAACAAAACCAGGCTAATAGTCAAAACTTATTAAACAGCAAGGATCATCTGAATGAAGGAGAAACAGTTGAACTAGGTAGATTAGAAGGCAGAATTGAACAGGGTTTAAGAGCTTTTTGGGAAATTGGACAGTCTTTGGGTCAAATTCGAGATAAACGGCTTTATCGGCAAAGTTACAAAACCTTTGATGAATATTGCCTAAATCGCTGGGAAATGTCCCGGCGTTCTGTTTACCAACTAATTGATGCAGCTTTGGTTTATGAAAATGTGCGCCATGGCGCACAAATTTTGCCAGCCAATGAGCGCCAAGTCAGACCTTTAGCAACCTTACCCCCAGAAAAACAGCGTGACGCTTGGACTAAAGCAGTTTCTACAGCCCCCAATAATAAAGTTACAGCTGCTCACGTTGCCCAAGTAGCAAAAGAATACCACCGAGAGAACTCAACAAATAAATCTAGGCAAAAGCATTCTTTTGAACAACAACACCAATCAACTGATAATTCTAACCGTAGTTGCTGGAATTGCCGTCATTCTAGTCAAGAGTTGATCAAAGATGATCACCAAAGTTTTTATTGCGATCGCCTGGGTAAGTTAAGTTTTGTTGAGAAAGACGGTAACGAACGGGGTGCAGAATGTGAATACTGGACTTACCGCTTTGGAGAATCATCGGAAGTCAGAAATAATTTAGTCCCCTTACGAGAAACTTTTAACCTGACTTTACAACTGCCAGCATACTTGCAACCATTAATACAAGATGCTGCTAAAAAGTCAGATTTAGCAGTCGTCGAATGGGTAGCCAAAGTTGTGGAAGAGGCAATTTCCAAAAAGAATTGTCCTCAAAATAGAAATATTCACCAAAATTTTATAGATAATATTCAAAAAAAATGCTCTTGTGGAAGGAGAAGGAGAGTAGGGAACATGAAAAAAAACGCAAGGGGAAGAGTAATTTTTCCTCTTCTGTACACACAGCCCCTCTAATTCTTCTGTTTAAAATGCCGTATCAGGCGTTAGGATTTGTAAAAGAAGTGCTATTTTCAAACCACTAGTTTTTAATGTTGTAATGTTGACCGTGAAAGACCCACCTACCGATTTTCAACTTCCGCCGCACAACGAAGCGGCTTTAGAGGGACTTAGGGAAGCAAAAAACGTTGATTCCACTATTGCTCTAGCAGCTAGTGG
>JANMEE010000215.1:0-10907 GCA_031376645.1 Dolichospermum sp. OTE_75_concoct_329_sub
TAAAACCGACCTTCGACCATTGTGAGCACTCTGAACCGTGTCCCCGCCGAAAGGTGTGGGAAGAGTGCTTTGCTAACCTCCTTGCGTTGTTGTCATCTCGAATGCAGCGAAGCGGAATGAGAGATCTGGTGATGATCAAAGTATCGCGTTGTTAAATCCTTCCAACACTTGTGGGTTCCAACCCCAACTATTTAGTTAGGACAGGCCGGGGCTAATAACATATAAGTCCTTTTGACTTAGGCTTAACATTTGGTTCTATTATTTACGGCAAAAGCAACCAGATGAATAGCCAGACATCTAATTACTAAATCATCATTAATCTCATTACTCCCCAACTTTTACGGTTGATCCAAAAATTGTACTGTTCAATTCGTTTCGAAAAACAAAAGGCGGTCATTTAGACCGCCTTTTATTAGGATATTTTAAATTATTACAAAAAAGTCTAGTAAGTAAAAATGGTTTTTTCCGTGATTATTTCATTTCCATTGATGAAACGCACCAAATAAACACCGTCTTCGAATTGCTCTGTGGCCAACCGGATTTCATAGAGCTGACCATTTTCCATCACACCTTCAAAGGCCACTTTGACCAGCTTACCTGTAACATCCAGAATTTCAAGTCTTGATCGGGAAGAAGTTGCGGCCTGGAGTTTAATTGTCGTATGTCCGTTTACCTGACGGCCAATGAGCATTGCCGTTTGATTCGTTGCAAATGGTGTCGGCGGAACAGGATCAATAAAGGTGATCATTTGAGTATGGCATTCTGTATTTCCAGCACAATCTGTGGCACACCAGGTGCGCATGATGGCATCGCAATTACCAGGGGCAATACTTTCTTCGGTGAAAATAACTTCTACATTTTCATCACAATTGTCAGTGGCACTAATGGCCGGGGCACCTGGCAGATTTTCGCCGCAAGTCAATTGCAAATCCGCCGGATATTCGCTCATCACCGGATTGAAAAGATCTGACACCGTTACAACCTGCGTAGCTATTGAAGTATTACCGCATTCGTCCATTGCAGTCCATTGTCTGGTGAACACGTATCCGCACTCATTAAATTCTGTGTCGGCCGAAGCATTGATTACCGGATCAGAAGAGCAATTGTCGACAGCAAATACATCGGCACTAGGAACATTCTCTGTACAATCAATTGTAACGTCATCGGGAACACCGAGAATAAATGGCGCCATATTATCCTCTACTGTAATGGTCCAGGTTTGTGAAGTGGAATTTCCGCATACATCCTGTAGCAGCCAGGTTCTTTCTAAAATGTAAGAATTGGCGCATGGGCCATCGAATTGTTCTTCCGTTACAATGGGTGTAATGTTTGAGCAGTTGTCGAAGTATTGCACGTTTGCAGATGAAGTAGCAGGAATGGATCCACAATCAACTGTTACATCAGTAGGGAAGGATTGGAAAGTTGGTGCGACATTATCTACAATGGTGATAAACTGAACGGTTGAATTCGAATTTCCACAACCATCACTTGCAGTGTATGTTCTGATGAGCGAACCACCGCAACTGCCTCCCACGAGTTCATCATCATAAATCATTGAGATGGAGTTGCAATTGTCATTAGCTGTTACGAAAACACCATTGGATTGCTCGCAGTTCACTGTGAGTTCAATTTCAAAATCGTTGAACACAGGTGGTTGATTGTCGGTGACATTAATTGTTTGCACATGTGTTGCCACATTACCACATGCGTCTGTTGCAGTATACGTTCTTAGAATAGCGTACGCTGAAGCACAAATTCCATCAATAGTTTCTTCTGTCATTTGAACAGTTACTTCGGTGCTGCAATCATCGGTAGCCGAGGGCATGGTTGGAGCCGGAACAAAAGCGTCGCATGAGAAATTTAAATCCGCAGGAGGCGATTGGAAAACGGGCGATGTGTTATCCGTAAAGGTGATGGTTTGATCCGCCTGAGCTATATTCAGACAATCATCAGTAGCAGTCCATGTTCTGGTGATGGTAAAGCCGCAATCATTTAGGATGGTTTCTTCTGTCATTACCACCAGAACATCCGATGTGCAGTTATCTGTTGCGGTTACATTCGAAACAGGAATTTCATCACCGCATCCAAGTACGATGTCGTTGGGGACATTATTCAAAATTGGAATGATATTGTCAAATATTGTGATGAGCCAGGTATATGAAGTCCTGTTGCCGCAGGCATCGTTCATTGTCCATGTTCTTTCGATTGTAGCTCCGCCGTCTGAACAACCGCCAAATGGTCCGGCTTCACTGTACTCTACAGTAACGTCTGAGCAATTATCGTAATATGTTACAAGGTTGATATCCGACGGAGGAATATCACCACAGTTGATGGTAATGTTTTCAGGACCAGAAACGATGGTGGGTGCTTCGGTGTCGACTAAAGTAATTGTTTGCTCAGCTATGGCTTCATTGCCGCAAACATCACGGGCAGTAAATTGTCGGATATAACTTCCTGCACAATCGTTGAGCGAAATAATTTCTTCAATAATAACTAGTTCAGAGCAATCATCTGTTGCAACCGGAGTTTCGCCGACATAATTACTTCCGCAACTCACTGTGATATTGGCTGGAATGAAAGTGAATACCGGAGCTTCGTTGTCTGTGAATTGAATTTCCTGCGTAGCCGTATTCGCATTGCCACATTCGTCGATCGCTGTCCAGATTCTGATGAAGGTATATCCACAGCCGTTTACTTCAGTATTGGCTGAAAGTTGAATGTTCACTTCGGCAGAACAATTGTCAATAGCGGTTATCTGAGCATCTGGAATTTCATCGCCACAGTTCAATGTAACGTTTTCAGGGATTCCAAATAATTGAGGACCTTCTTCGTCTACTACATAAATGGTCCATGTACGCATCGTTTCATTTCCGCAATTGTCTGAGAAAGTATAGTGTCTGCTGAGGATATAATTATTGGCACAACCCAGATTTTCTGTCGTTTCATCAACAGTGTAGGTTACATCACCACAATTATCGGTGTAAGAGACATTTGCATTTTCAACAGAAGGAAGATCGCCGCAGCTTTGAACGGTTAAATCCCCTGGAAATGATACAATGACCGGAGGTTCGTTGTCGGAGAAAGAAATTTCTACATCAATTGTATTTGAATTTCCACAACCATCGGTGGCAGTATAGACTCTTATAAAACTTCCTGCGCATCCGCTGCCGCCGGGAATATCTTCGAAGGTAACGGCAATTGAAGAACAATTGTCTGTGACTTCAGGTGCAGTGATTTCCAGATTCTGTGTATTGACAGAACATGCAAAGACATAGTTATCTGGCACAACTGTAAATTCCGGAGCTTGATTGTCGTTAAATGTAATGGTCTGTGTGGTTGATGTGGAATTCCCACAAGCATCAGTGGCAGTCCACATTCTCTCTATTACATAGCCGCATATTCCTTCTGCAATAGATTCTGAATATTCGATTGTGGGGTTTGAATCGCATTCGTCCACTGCGTTTGGAGAATTGTCGGGCCATGAATCGCCACAGTTCAACTCGAGATCAACAGGAATATTTTCAAATACCGGAGCAATGTCGTCAGTAACTTCAATGGTCCATATAAATTGACTTGCATTTCCGGAAGCATCGGTCACGGTCCAGGTGCGCAAAAGATTGTAGTTGCCTGAACAACTTCCATTGGCCAATGTGGTTTCGGAATAATCTGTAGTAATGGCACTGCAATTGTCTGCAAATTCAACAAATGCATCAGCTACGTCCGGAATAGCGTTGCATGAAGCGCTTGTATTTTCTGGGAAAATAACGGCGACCGGCGCTGTGATATCCACATAAATAATTTCCACATTACAAGAAGAGGAATTGCCGGAAGCATCAGTAGCTATTAACTGTACGATAGGATTTTCGCTCATTGAAATGGCAGAGCCCGCAGGAATAGATTGACTGAAGTTGATCGAATTTGATGACGAACAATTATCGTTTGCACTTACTCCATTGAGAATATTGGGCATAAGAGCAAGACAATCGGCTCCTACGGTTACGGTTGTATTCGAAGGACAACTGATCGAGGGCGAAAGGGTATCAACGCGCAAAACGTTGAATGTACAAGAAGATGAAAGACCGTTCGGATCGGTTGCAGTAATGGTGAAAACAGTGGTTCCTACACCGGATAACACTGAGCCGACTACGGGTGATTGCGACAAAACTATATTTTCAGCCGGATAGCAAGACTCATCTACTTCCATTAGAGGCCTGTAATCAGGGACTGGAGTAGCGCATGTCTGACTCAGATAAAGAGTCTGAGTAGGAGGACAGCTAATCACAGGTGGAGCGGTTAAGTTTATGGTAACCATTGTAGATGCGGCAGCAGTGTTGCCGCAACCGTCAATGGCGAGCCAGTTTCTTATAAAACCATTTTGGTTGTTGGGTAAATCGACATCGTTGTAAGTTACAATTACCGAAGAGCATTCGTCTGTTGCCAATGCATCATCGAGATTTACATTTTCAATGCCCGCAAGGCAACTGAAGACGACATCATCTGGTACATAGGTAAAGACAGGTGGCGCATTATCAGTTACTACAATTATCTGCGAATCTGAGTTGGTGTTGCCGCAGTCGTCGGTGGCTGTCCATGTGCGTGTGAAAGTATATCCGCATTCATTTTGATCGGTATCCGCTGTGATGGAAACCGTTACTTCAGCATCGCAATTGTCAAGAGCAAATACATCTGTGCCCGTGTTTACTTCTCCGCATTCTGCGGTCATGTCATCAGGAATGCCGAAGAGTTGTGGCGGAACAAGGTCATTGACGGTGATGTTCCATGTAATGGTACTTCTGTTTCCACACTCGTCGGTCAAAAGCCACAATCGTTGAATCATTCCGTTCCCTGCGCATTCGGTGCTTTCGAAAATATTTTCGGAATAGACAGCCGTTACTGAACTGCAATTGTCTGTGTATTCTATTACTGCTTCTTCAGCGTCAGGAATAGATTCGCAACTTACAGTTACATCTGCAGGGGCGCTGATAATGGTTGGCGCTTCGGTATCGGTGTAAATCACCATAGTTGAAGCTGTTTCTACATTGCCGCAACCATCTGTGGCAGTCCATTGGCGTTCGAAACTTCCGGCACAATCATTCAGCGGAATATCCAACCACGTGAGTGTAACAGAAGAGCATTCGTCTTCTACCAGTGCTTCATACATTTCTACCAGATCGCCACAATTGAGATTTAAATCGTCTGGCACATAAGTGAAATGTGGTGCCACCATATCCTCTACATTTATTATCTGAGTGGCGGTTGATGTATTTGAGCAGTTGTCGGTGGCACTCCAAGTTCTTGTGATCACATATCCGCAGGTGTTGTATGTAGTATTGGTTACCAGATTCACCATCGGGCTGTTATCGCATCCATCCGTTGCAGTGACATTCGCATTGGGAATTTCGTCCATACAATTAATGGTCAAATCGGCAGGAGCATCGAATATTTGCGGTGGTGTGAAGTCGCCGACGTGGACTGTGTAGATATCGCTTACTTCATTGCCACAATCATCTGTCAATACATAAGTATAGTGAATGCTGTAAGAGTCTCTGCACGATCCGGCTGTTGTGTTATCAGTAACGGAAAGTTGAACATTTTCACAACCACCTTCCCAAAGAACATCTGGTGGAATGATTTCGCTTGCTTCCGTGCATTCAATAAAAATATCGTCGGGAAAGTCAATAAAGGCTGGCGGCGCTGTGCTGATCAGGTTGAGTGTTTGAACTGCAGTGGTGCTGTTGCCGCAAGGATCTGTAATGGTATAATGTCTTATGATTTGTCCGGGACAACCGGCTACTATAATTTCATCGGTGTAAGTGATGTGGGGTACCGCACAATTGTCTTCTGCCGAAATATAAACTCTTTCGAATTCATCGCAGGGGATTTCAATCGTTGGTTCATAGGCAAGGACAGTAGGAATTTCATCATCCACTACGGTGATGGACGACGACATAAAACTAATGTTTCCGCAGGCATCTTCGGCTCTGCAGATTTGAATAAATTGAGTAGCGCTGCAATCGTCTGTAACCAGATCGAGGCAGGATTTATCTACATTGATGTCCCCGTTTCCGGTAACACTTTGTTCGTTGTACACACCTGTGTAGTCGAACCAACCACTGAGTCCTGCGTTTTCATTTTTATTGTTCGCGGCTATTCCGCTTTGAAAACCATAATAATAATCTGCAGGTGCGTGTTGTAACTGAAGTGAACTGCCATAGAGTTGGCCTTGTCCGGTGAGTGTGGCAAAACCTTCGGCCAGTTCGAAGTAGGCCCAGTTGAGGTAATTCAATCCTGCAAGATTGAAATCGTCTTTGTAAGCCCGGCCAAGGGCGCTCCATGCATTCCAATTCATTCCATTCTGAAACCACATATTGACATCAAAGAGCAAATTGCTGTTTTGGGTATTGACGATTGTTCCGGTAAGATGAGCTGTACCATCGTTGTATGTTTTTAATGTGGCTGTGCCCTCAAAAATCCAGTTGGGTTGATCAGGATTCAGATCGGGCAACCAAAATGCCCAGTCAGGGCCGGGGCCGAATGCGGTGCTCAAGACACAATCTTCAAGTGGCGATCCAACTTCACTTGTAAGCCTTGTAATGGTAACGGGCCCGTCGCAGCAAGCGCTTGCAGCAGTGCAGGTAGAAAAAGCAGGAATGCTTTCATCACAATTCACGATGATGTCTTCAGGAGCCGAAGTGAAAATGGGCTGGCATTGTGAATGGGCTGAATAGCAAAATGAAATGAGCATCAGCAGTGATGGTAATTTCATGGCAGCCTGCCTGTTCAGTAAAAGCAAAGTGGGAAGTAAAGACTTTCTCACGATAGTATAAGATTAGGTTAAAAAATGGTGAAGCGGGTATTCACTGATTGTCAGTCAATTCCATTTCAAAGGAAATCATTCTATTTGCGGATAATCTGACTTTTGCGGAGTTTTATCAACGGGTTTACTCACTTTTGGAAAAGGGATTTCAACAATGGAGTATGGGTAACTGTGGTATTTTGAAGGACGGTGTGAATGTCTGAAATTATGGTGAAGGGCATTTATTTTTCTCTGGAGTAATTAGACTTCCTCAACAGTTGTGTACTGATGCCTTGTATCGTGTTTTGTATGAATCATTAAAAAGGAATTAAATTATTTTATGGAATCCAAAACTTTTGTGCATCTTTACCTCGTGGCCGAACGTGGTCGCAAATTGAAAAATATTGTATGATTGCGTTTTTGTAGTTCTATCTTAATTCCAAAGTGTCGAACCTTAAAGAATCTGATAGAAGAACAAAGAAGGCGCACCCAAAAAAGGGTGTGTCCTCTTTCTGTTTTTCTTGTATCAGATGGGTATTCGACACACCTGGAGTTGGCATGATCTATAGATGAGGTTCACGCCCTTTGTTATGAATAGGAGGTTGGTACAGGAAAAAGCTAAAATGACAATTGGGGTGTGCAAACCGTCGGGAGCAATCTTGATGTGTAATTTTCTTAAATACCCAATAATAATATGGAAACTAATGTATTCTTTACACACGAGGCACTGCCTTGTAAAAAACAAAATGAGAATGAGTTGTTTAAAAGGGCAAGACCCCGATTGAGCCATTGGCTTACCGCCCTTGTTTTTGCCTGTATTTCTTGCTTATCTGTAGCACAGATCGATGCTACTTTTATCCCGTTGCCTCCTGCTTGCCCCGATCTTTTAGGCGGTATTTGTTGCAACAATATTACGGGTGGAGTTCCCCCTTATACCTGTCAATTGCAGGACGGCCTTGGCAATGTTGTTGGCAATGTTGATACCAACAATCCCAATTGTTTTATCAATGTACCCGTTGGTGGGCCTTACTACGTTATTATAACTGACGATCTGGGAACAACAGGTTCAGCAGTAGGTTTTGTGGGCGCAAGCTCAGTGGCTCCATATCTGGTGGTTGAGAATGTAACACCCGCATCTTGTGGCAATGCCAATGGGCAGATTTGTTGCACTGTATCAGGCGGCAGCGGCAGCTATACCTATATGTGGATAAGAGAAAGTCCTGTTGTGATTCTGGGCACTGGCAGTCTCTCCGCAGGTGGCACATTGTGCATATCAGGGCAGCCCGCTGGCGATTATACTTTTATTATAGATGATGTGAACAACAATTGTGGCAAAATCTATTCTATTATTCTGCCACAGGTAAATCTTAGCCTGTCTGGCACAAGTGTCAATTCAGATTGTGTAGCACCTTCGTGCAATGGCAGCATCGACATCACACCCGTTGGTACAGCGCCCTATACTTATAGCTGGACAGGCACAGGTGGTTTTACTGCCAGCACACAAGACCTCAGTGGTCTTTGCCCTGGCACATACAATGTATCCGTTACCGATGCCAATGGCTGTGTGGGCACACAAAGTTTTACCATCGCGCTTACAGGTGCAGACGTTATCAATTCCGGGATTGGAATAGCCAACAATATAATATCTGGCAATGTGGTGTGGAATCCGGCTGCATTTGGTGGCCAAACACAGATTGTGGTAGATGCCAATGTGGTGGTACTAACAGGAGCCACCCTTACCATCAACAACCTTGATGTGCGGGTAACTCCTACTCATTCTATAAGAGCCAATGCACGTGGTCTTGTTGTGGGCAACAATTCTATTTTCGATGCGATATGCGGCGATACATGGCGTGGATTTGAGATATTGGGTAGCGGGCTGAGTTCATTGCTGGCCAACAGAGGAGTGCTAAGATTAACGGATTGCACTGTAACCCACGCTGAATGCGGCGCGCGTAATTATGAGCCAGGCTATCCGGCACTAGCCACTACCGCCAACACAGGAGGACAGATACATTGCGTCAATACCACTTTTACTGATAATGTATATGACCTCAACATTCAGAAATTTGTTCCTCCCACGGGCGGCACTGTTAACTTTAGTGCTTTGTTTACCAATTGCAATTTTTTGATCAATACCATTCCTTTCAACAGAGAGACTGCGTTTAGTGCGAACACGACCTTGAATACCACCAATATTTCCAGAAATGGAAGAATACAGTTGAACCAAACCAGTGATATTCGTTTTACAAATTGCCGGTTGGAGAATCTGAATGCTTTTTATGCAGCGCCAGATCAAAGGATTGTGGGCGTATATGCTATATTGACCAACTTGATTTGGGAAGGAGTAGATGTAGGCAACTTTTGGGTGCAAGCCAATTACCAGAGTTTTATAAGAGGCTTTAGACGCGGAATGGATCTGCGCGATGAGGGCTTACTGGCTTCCAATATAATGTTGGGCGCCACCATCAACAATACCCTGTTTCGCTGCCACCAGGGTATCTCCGAGTTGGCCAGAGTAAGCTCTCGTATAGAGAACAATTTATTTCTCAATTACAATATGCCTTTGTTTGTGCATGTGGCTGGTGGTGGTACTACCAGCACTCCCTATGCATTTAGAAGCAACTACAATTGGAGAGGCGATATACCTATGGCCGCCCAACCCATTCGCCTTTCGCACAACAGAGTAGCAGACGTACAAAGTGGCATAGTGAGCTTGGGATTTGAAATTATTGGTTCTGGCGATATTTCTAACTTTGTAATCGAAAATCAGATAGACTCGTGCAATACCGCTATGCGTTTTGTCAATTGCAACAGATATGATGTGCCAATTGTCCAGAACTCTCTCGTATTTGATGGATTGCATTACGAATGTAATAGGTTTTCTAACAATCTGGTGGACGTAAAAATCGAACGCGCGAATAATACTACCATTGTCGATCCAATCTACCCATTGGCCAATAGAGGAGTATCAAGTTTACAATCAAATTTCTTTAATGGGTTTCCACCTTCTCTAAGTGCTGGTAATAGATTTGCTCCCAGCTTAAATGCCACCCACCCCCATGATGATGTAGATGCTGATACGTTGGCAGGTTTGCAAATGCCAGCTCACCGTTACCTTGTCGCAGCTATTGAAATAGGAAATGGGCCAGGCGAATTAACTTCATCATGGCACACACCAATTGGTGTGTTAGGTAATTTCCAAAATACTTGCGGCTACTTCTGGAGAAATTCGCCTATTGCAATGGCTCCTCAAATGATACAATCGGCCAGACAATCGGCAGAGGCTAAAAAAGTGGAATGGCAACAATTGGTAGATGGTGGCAACACCAGCCAACTGATAACAGAAGTGGCCTCGGCCAGTTACTACAATGCGCTGGCACTCTACCAAAGCCTTTTGCAAAAATCGCCCGAATTGAGCGAGGAGGTAATGATAGAAGCCATACAACAGGAGTACAACCTGCCCGCTTCTATGCTGGTGCAAGTGCTGGCCAGTAATCCGCAAGCTGCCAAAAGTTCTGAAATCTGGAAATCGCTCAGTGAAAGATCGAACGCGCTCACACCAGAGCAGGAGGCCCAGATTCGCACTGGCCTCTACTGGACTTCGGAAAAGGAAGGTATTGAAACCGAAATCGCCGCTTACTACTCAGAAATAGCACAGAACCAATTCGACTTACTGAGTGGCTTGCAGGGCGACCCTAATGCGGTGTCTATTGCAACAGGTGCATTCGATGAAGCAGCCTCTGAGACTGAATTGAAAATGAAGGCAGATTTGCTTTTGCGCACGGGCAATGTACAAGCCGGTATAGACCTCCTGCACACTTTGGCCAATACCAAACCCATGGACGCAGATCAGCAATTTACCTTCGATACTTATTTACAATTGTTGGAGATTAAGTACCATGTATTGACCACCGAACCTTATACGCCCAATGTCGAACAGCAAGCCATTTTGGAAGGCGTATATGCCAACAACACGGGCCAACAGGGAGCCTTTGCTAACCTGTTGCTTCATTTGTTTTTGGGTTATCCATTAGATGAATTGCCAGAAAACACTGAGTTGCCTGGCGATCTGCGCAATGCTCAATCTACCACCATTAAAGTGGAAGAA
>JANMEE010000275.1:0-32773 GCA_031376645.1 Dolichospermum sp. OTE_75_concoct_329_sub
AATGGTTTAGGCACACCAACCCTTGGGCCCCCATTTATTATGATTTTTGCACCCACTGGGTTTTTTGGAATATTAGCACCAGTACCGTCAGCATTTTGGCGATCGCTAATATAAAAACCTTCTTGAATTTTGCCTAAATCGTTAGTAGAAATAAATTGCCTCAATCCAAAGGTGTCATAACCAAAACCAAATTGAGCAGTTGCATTCAGATCAACACCAAAATTAACACCCAATGGACCAACTAATGGCGTAAATTGGTCATATTTAAAGTTTGCTAAGTTTAATTTAGGAAATTGATAAGTGAATAAAGGAACATCTATTCCTCGCAATAAATCATAAGCAATAGTTGGATTATTAATAAGTGGCACATATAATCCTAGCTGACTATTAACATTAATTCCTGAAGTGTAGTTGGCGGTAGCAGTACTATTATTATTAGTAGTAGATAAACTAAAACCAGGACTGTTAAATATAGTTCCAGAACTGAGAGTTTTGATACTGCTTACAGCCTTGAGAAACTGATCAACATTCGGTCCGTAGTTCGTTCCATTTAATTGATCACCAAAATAAATAAAATCTACTATTGTGACTTTATTATCTTTGTTTTTATCAAATAAGTTTCTAATAGTTCCATATTTAGAAATAGGTTCAATATCTTTGCTGAGTAAATCAATAAAAGGCTGAATTGGTTTAATAACCTTATCAATTGTTGAACGCAATCCACCCAGAAAGTTAGTCCCTAGATCAACATTAACATTGGCGAAATTAGCACCTGTTATGCCACCACTACCTACTATAAAATCTAAATCAGCTTTAATCGTAGGTAAAGAAAAGCTACTTCCTAAAAGAGAAACACTTGGCAAAGATGTTTTTAGGTCAAATTTGATATCACTATTAGCAGGGTCAACAGTGAAACTATTAGCAGTTCCATTAGTAGTATCAATAACTAAATTGGCTTTGAGACGACTACCATTAAGATTAGCTTGATCATCTTTAGCTTCAACTTGCAGCAAACCAATTTTCCCAGTTGCAGTAAAGCTATTCGACAAAGAAGCATCTATCCCAACTTGCAAATTGCCAGTTGTCTGGAGAGTAATCCCCGTTGTTTTATTAACAGTTACTGTTACCTTGGGTAATGTAAAATTAGCATCAACAGCAGCAGTACCAGCAATATCTAAACCTACCCAAGATAAGCCTAGTTTAGATGCTAGGTTGCTAGTCAATGTTTTGCTGGACTGAACCGCTAAATCAAAGCTTACTGCATCAGCAGTTTCAAATAAATTTAAAGCAGGTAAGCCAATTCCTTGCAGTTTTGTGATTAGATCACTAGTATTTAAGGGCTTGATAGTGCCAATAGAATTACTCAGAGAACCTAACCATTGAAATTGAGTATTACTCCAAACGTTTTTTCCCAGTAGTGGTAGAGAGTTACCACCTGCAAAACTATTTAGCTTACTTTGTAAATTGCTGAAAAAGGAAGACAATTGAGTTACAGATTCCCCTAAATTACTTCCTGTATAAGCAGTGGATTGTTCTATGATTACTGCTGAACCATCAATATTTGCTGTAGTAAAGTCATTTTCAATTCTTAGAGCTTGTAACTGTTGATCGCTAAGATGCTCTCCTCGCACCAATGCAGAAAAGATTGCTCCTTCATCACCTGCTGCATCAAAGGTATTAACTTTGGAATCTATGAAATGCCCAATCTCTTCTAAGAGAACACTGGTAATGGCACTTTGAGAATTAGAATGTTGTGCTAAGAATTCTCTTGACAAATAGATACGATTAGTGTAAGTAGAAAATCCACCATTAGCCCCATTGAGTTCTGAAGCAGAGCGAATTTCAATGTCAGGTAATTGGGAAAAATCTCCTAAAATCCAGTGTTGGCGCAGGTTATTAGCTACTTCCGTGTTCAGTCCTGTACCAAACGATTCAATTAGAGTATCAAAGAACTGCTCTCCCTTAGCTAGAGACTTGAGCAAATCTTGAATGTCTAAAACGGCTAATCTTGAGATGTGATCTAACATGAGTTTGCTACTTACTACACTCGTACTTGTACTATACCATAGAGTGCGAAATGTGGGATATAGAAAATACTAAAGCGGTTAAAACCGTGGTCAGTGAGCTTGCTGAACCGCTCGCATCGCTTATATCTCACCAACTAAAGCCGCTGAGTTTTACGCTTACCAGATGCTCTTATAATAATGAATGGTACAGAAGGAAAAAAGATAAATGTCGGACAATCTTAAGAGTAAAGTTATCACACAAGGGGTGCAGCGATCGCCTAATCGCGCCATGTTGAGGGCTGTAGGCTTTCAAGATGGAGATTTTGATAAAGCTATAGTCGGTATTGCCAATGCTTACAGCACCATTACCCCCTGCAATATGGGGATTAATGAACTAGCACAAAGAGCAGAAACCGCTGTGAAAACTGCTGGTGCAATGCCCCAAACTTTCGGGACAATAACCATAAGTGACGGAATTTCCATGGGAACAGAAGGGATGAAATATTCCCTAGTCTCACGGGAAGTTATTGCTGATTCCATTGAAACTGTCTGTACAGGGCAAAGTTTGGACGGTGTATTGGCAATTGGTGGTTGTGATAAAAATATGCCAGGGGCAATGTTAGCAATGGCGCGGATGAATATCCCTGCTATCTTTGTTTACGGTGGTACAATCAAACCCGGACACTATAAAGGTGAGGATTTGACCGTAGTTAGTTCCTTTGAAGCCGTTGGTCAATACAGTGCCGGCAAAATTGACGAATCTGAACTTTTAGCAGTTGAACGTCTTGCTTGTCCTGGTGCAGGTTCTTGTGGAGGAATGTTCACTGCGAATACAATGTCTTCAGCATTTGAAGCCATGGGCATGAGTTTACCCTACTCCTCCACAATGGCCGCAGAAGACCCAGAAAAAGCCGACAGCACAGAAAAATCAGCCTTTGTTCTCGTCGAAGCCATTCGCAAGCAGATATTACCTCGACAAATCATCACCCGCAAATCCATAGAAAACGCCATTTCCGTAATTATGGCGGTAGGTGGTTCTACCAATGCAGTATTACATTTTCTTGCCATTGCTCGTGCAGCAGGTGTAGAACTAACCTTAGACGACTTTGAAACCATTCGCGGCCGTGTTCCTGTATTGTGTGATTTGAAACCCAGTGGTAAATATGTGGCCACAGACTTACACAAAGCTGGAGGCATTCCCCAAGTCATGAAAATGCTTTTAGCGCATGACTTAATTTATGGTGATTGTCTCACCATTTCCGGTCAAACCGTCGCCGAAGTCTTGGCAGATATCCCCGCAGAACCACGGGCAGACCAAGACGTAATTCGTCCCTGGAATAACCCCATGTATGCCCAAGGACACTTAGCCATTCTCAAAGGCAACCTGGCCACAGAAGGAGCAGTAGCCAAAATTACCGGAGTCAAAAAGCCCGTCATTACTGGACCTGCTAGGGTATTTGAATCTGAAGAATCCTGTTTAGAGGCAATTCTCGCCAAAAAAATCATTGCCGGTGATGTTATTATCATCCGCAACGAAGGACCCAAAGGCGGACCAGGTATGCGGGAAATGCTGGCACCCACCTCAGCAATTATCGGTGCTGGTTTAGGTGACTCCGTAGGACTAATTACCGACGGACGCTTTTCCGGTGGTACTTATGGTATGGTAGTCGGTCACGTAGCTCCAGAAGCAGCCGTAGGTGGTAACATCGCTTTGGTAGAAGAAGGTGATAGCATTACAATTGATGCTAATGCTCGTTTGTTACAACTTAATGTATCTGATGCAGAATTAGCCCGTCGTCGTGCCAATTGGCAACCACTTCCACCGCGATATACTAAGGGTGTACTAGCAAAATTTGCTAAACTTGTATCATCTAGTAGTGTTGGTGCAGTCACCGATTTAGACTTATTCGCTTAATTAGTTCACAATTAGAATGAGTTAGATCCCCGACTTCTTAAAGAAGTCGGGAATCTGAATTAAATGCTTATGCAGCTAAATTCAAACTTATCAGAAACATTTATGCAACGTTGGCAAATCGTGAAAGATGGTATTAATGAAAATCTAAATACTTTCACCGAATCTGTACAACAAACAGCCACACAAACAACAGATCATACTAAAGATTATTTAGAAAATAATTGGCACGTTGTTGAGAAAATCAGTAATAATACATCAGGAACAATCCAAAAAACTATTAATAATTATGTTCATGATTGGTTAACACAATATCCCTGGATTTTCAAAGTGTTAGAAACAATCACATGGGGAATAAATCATCCTTTGAGGGGTGTGATAATTTTGTTATTTACAGTTGCTATAATTTGGAGTATTATTAAGGCAATTGTTAAATTAATAGAAACTGCTAGTTGGTCAATTTTAAAAATTCCCTTTATTTTACTACAAAAGTTATTAAAATCTTTGTGGATAACATTTACTAAAGTTAGTATTTTCAGAATTGGGAAAATTTCCAATCAATTACATGATCATAAACAGCAACGATTAGCAGAAATTTCTCATCGTTTAGAAGTTATTCATAATGAACAACAAGCACTATTACAAGAAGTTGCTAAACTCATGAAATCAGATCCAGGAAATATGATGATTATTCCCTTTTTTTCGGAAAAAGATGGATTGAATGAACCACGTTCGGGGAGCGTCCCGGAGGTATATAGGAGCGAAGGAAACGAAGGAAGAAAAGAAGAAAATCAGTAATCTTATTATAGCAGTATGTACTTAAATTATATATCTTACCCCCTTTCTTCGCTTGCGGGAAGGCTCCTTGTCAGGGTATGCCCACCCCACTTAGACTCCTAATAGGTTATATAATTTAAATGCCCAATAGACATCTCCAAAAAAGAATGTAGAGACGTTCCATGGAACGTCTCTACAAGGGTTATATGATACGCACATTTAATTTTTGGAAATGCCCAATAGCTGAGAAAATATTCTAATCTGAAAGTAATTGTTTTTTACTTTTGCTGGCTCTCAAATCAAAACTATTACAGTTGATTATAATGCCACTCCTGTCCCCTGGGAAACAGACGCGATTCCAGTTATCGGTAGCACTGTTCTTTTTGGCACTGGAATTTGGGCAAAACGCAAGTTTGCGGCTCGAACAAAATTAGTTTAGTACAGCAATATACCCAATCGGGCTATTGGGAAAAAAGGCCAAAAAATAGGGGGAAGTTGGACTTTCCCCCTGGTTATTGTTGTGATGATCATTTGGCTTTTGATTTTCTTTGAGTTTCTGTATGAGCATCTGTCTTTGTTTTTTCAGTTGCCGTTTTCTAGCAGAACCACCTCTGCCTTTATCGTTTCTGCCTTCTCGACGTGGGGATTCCCAGCGTTTAAGCTGCATAGTTTTTATTGGTAAATTTCATCATGTAGTTCTACAGTAGCATAATTTTTCCTCAATAGCTACTGTATTTTTGATCATTGAGAAAATATTTAAATCTCAAAGTCATTGTTTTAACCTTGTTGAATATGACCATGTAGCATTACCAAGGTTTCTGCTAACTGACTTAACCGATTTTCTAGGTCTTGTTTGCGTGCTAAGAGTTGCCGCAATCTTTGGTGACGAGCGATCGCTATACTGACACTAGGAACTTGTTCGACTGGACAGGGACGAGACCACACCTGACCGGCTGTATCTACGCCACACAATCGGTAGTCAGTGTGTAGTGGTTTGTAAGATTCTTTTTCATCACCAGCGCAAATTTCCTCTACATAGTCCATAAGCCTGTCTACTTCAGCATGGCGGAGAGTAGCTGTTCCACCTGTTTCTGGTTCTTGGGCATTGGATTCTAACCAACCATTAATAATTGAACCTTCTAAGTAAATATCTTGAATATTCTGGACTATTCTTTGCAATTCTATTTGCCAACTCGCAACTTTTTCTTGAATTTCTTGGAGCATATTCATGGCCAGTGCAGGGTTAGCACCGTGACGATGATTGCTAAAGGCAGGAGTTTTAAATTTCGGGAGAGTTGGTGTTTTTTCTCCATTCTCTTGGGCTGGAAAAGCTTGGACCCAATCATGGTGAGGAAATAAATTTGCCTCTGGAGTTTCCTGACTGAATGTATCTACTTCTAAGTTATTATCAGTTTCTGCTATCGGTTGGGAATTTTCTGGAGATTCTTGGGGACGGATACTAATGCGAAAGGAAAAAGGACGTTTTGTTTCATCACCCATTTCTGTAGTGACATCATGATTGCGATTTCCTAAATCATGTAATGTGGCCTCGATCCGTTTTAACCCTGGTTTCATAAAAATATTCTAAAATTTATGGTCTTTATCAAGAAAGAATTGGGGAGTACAGAATGAATTTTTTCTCAGACTGGCAAATGTAGCTAGTTTACTTTATTTAACTCGTGTATTCTTCCTAGTGAAACATTATATGATCAAATGATGAGTAAAGCGATTTTAGTGACAGGTGCAGCCCGATCTGGTAAAAGTGAATGGGCGGAATATTTGGCGATAAATTCAGGCAAAGCTATTGTGTATGTTGCTACTGCTACACAAAATCCAGATGATCAAGAATGGCAAGAACGCATTGAAAAACATCAAAAACGTCGTCCTCAAAATTGGATGACTCTATGTGTCCCTGTGGAACTGACTGCTACTTTGGCTCAGTCTCAGCCTAATACTTGCCTGTTGGTTGATTCTTTGGGAACTTGGGTGGCTAATTTTCTGGAAGATGATGATTTAGCCTGGGAAAATACTGTGACGGAGTTGCTGGAAATCTTGCCGTTAGTTGCGGCTGATGTGATATTTGTGGCGGAGGAAACAGGTTGGGGTGTAGTTCCAGCTTATCCTATGGGGCGCAAATTCCGCGATCGCCTGGGTGCGTTAGTTCGGCAATTGGGGGGAATCTGTGAACCTGTCTATTTGGTTACAGGTGGTCATGCTCTTAATTTGAGTTTACTAGGTGTACCATTACCTAAAAATTGCCTAATGTTTTAATTTTTATATAGGAGTAAATTGGATGTCAAATCATAGCGGTAGCTATATGTTAAATGAATTGATTACAATCTTGATACGTGAGCATTATTTTGATCATTTAGCAAAGGAAAAGAAGCAAAATCTCATTGAAGAAATTGTCAACTTAGCTCGTTACGAAGATGATTGTAATCCGGGAGAAATTTTAGAAGGACATACAGACTATTTTGAGATATGTTATTGCTGTTTGGCAAAAACTAATGATCTTGAATCAGGTCTTTGTGTAAAATGCAGGTAATTACCTTGTTTTTTCTATCATGATATGTGTTCACCAAAATACCTTATTTCAGGCTGCAAGGAATTGTATTGTTACCGATAAATCAACCGTGGGGTAGGGGTTTAGCAGTGCTAAACCCCTACGATAAATGTAGTTTTTACAGTATACATATTCGATATTTTTTATCAATGCGTAAGTGCTATGGATATTGATTAATACATCTATTCTGGCAACCAGGTTTCATCTAAAATTAACTCTAAAGAATAAAGACATTCTTCGGGAAAGATAGAAATATCCATTCCTGTTTGTTTAGCTGCTTGACGACGTGCTTTTTCATGGCTTTCTTCTAATTGTTCTTGAGGATAGTTTTTAAGACTGGGACTATCTTTAATAGTTAATTCAATTTGAGTCCGAGCATCTGTAATAGAATCTAGCCAACTGTCTGAACGTCTTTGAGGTTGATATTGCCATTTCAGTAAGTGTAAAAGTAGACGAATTAATTGACTAGAAATAGCGCGTCTTTCACTTTTACCCAAGTCGGAAATCTCCTCAATTAAATGTTCTTTATCAATTTCTTGCCAGCGATTTTCTAGTAATAGTCGGGCTGTTTTTTCTATCCACAAATTGAAGTCTGTTTGATAAGTTACGGTCATTTTGAGTTTACCTCATTTTTTTACATTTCTATCGGCCGCATAGTAATACTGTTCGGTTAGGAAAATTCGTGAACCGAAAACCCTTGTAGAGACGTTCCATGGAACGTCTCTACTCCTTAAAATTACTCGATTCGCTTATATCTCGGATCTAAAGGGACTGAGATTTACGCTTACCGGGTATTCTTGTAAAGAAAAAGATGTGAGTTCAAGTTGGTCTTGTTCTGTCCACGTATCATTATTATCAATAATAGATAAATTTTTCTCAACTAAATTAGTTTCTAATGCTTTGAGGATAAGTTGAGCAATTCTATCTTGTTCGCTTTCAGGAAGTTGTTTTACTCTTTCAATAGCCTGTTCAAGTAACTGAGTCATAATTGTTAATCTGCTGTTAAATAAAATACTTTGTTAGTTTAATAAAGTGTCAAAACTCCTAAATTTGAATTTTCAGCAAAAGCTTGAATATCCTCTAAATGTACTCGCAAAGTTTCCTCAATCTGGTTAGTTGAACAATTACCACGTCGAACCCAAATCACTTTCGGCGGATATCCACGTAAGATGCTTAATTCATTGAAGTCTGCATCTCTAGTGACAACGATAAATTCATTTTGCTTTGCAAATTCCCACAAAATTCGATCATCTGCTTGATCTAATCCTAAGAGAAAAACGTGCTGGGAGTTAGGGTAAATAGCAGCGAGTTTATCTACTAACCGAGGTGATAGGTTATGATCAAATAGTAATTTCATGCTTGTAACATCAGCATTTGTCTTTCTCTATCAGCCGCATAGCTAAGACAGGCTAAAATATCTTCTTGTGTCAAATAAGGAAAATCACTCAATATTTCCTCATAAGTCATGCCAGAAGCAAGATATGATAATACATCATATACAGTAATTCTCATTCCTCGAATACAAGGTTTACCTGCTCGTTTTCCTGGTTCAATGGTAATAATATTTTGATACTGCATATTGGTTAATGGTAGGTTGTTTTTTCTATTTTAACGTTATGGGAGGTTTCTGGATTTAACTCTAGAATTTTATCTGCTTTATCTTCTGCTAATGCTGCTGCAAGTTGAGCAAGTACATCATGAGATTTAGCAAATGCTTGATTCCAAATAATTTCTTCTTTTAGTTCTTCAAGGATGAGTAAAGCAATTCTATCTTGTTCAGTTTCAGGAAGTTGCTTTATTTGTGCGATCGCTTTTTCAAGTAATTGAGTCATAGTTGTAAAGTTGCTGTAAATAAGGCTTATTAACTATTGTAGGTGATTAAAGGTTGTTGGTGCTGGTGCGTTTGCGTCTCGAAGATATAGAGCCACCTAGTAATCGCTCTGTTAGATTTTACGGATAGACATCGCTAGGCTAACTGTATATGCTGTATCTAAAGCTACATTGATAAAAATTGCTTACTCTACTTACAAGTACATTTGTTCTGTGTTAAAAGAATATGATATTCTCAATGTGCTAAAAAAACTATGAACTTTGACATTACAGATGAGATTTTGCAGAAAATCGGAAGGTTTACCTTAGAAGAAATGATTAATTTGGTAGCATTAGATAAACATGAGTTCAAACAATTACTTGTAATTGCGAGGATTCGTAAATTGATACAAGAGTTAAAGGACGAGCAAAAAATTTTTACAACGCCTTGGTATGTAAGAACTGACAATATAAGTATAGACTTTGGTCCGATAGACTGGGAGAATCCTATAGGCTCGGAGAACGAGGAAACAAATAAATTATTTGGGAATTATATTGATTTAAAATTTGACTATACTCGTGATAAGTCGAGCAAAGAATATCGTATTAAAATCATACTTAGAATTAGATGTCTAAAAGACATTCCAGATAACCTTCCAGATAACCCCCTTATTCGTGAGAGAATATTTGAATTAGCAAAGCAGCATCCAATTTTTCGACCAAAAAATAATTTAGCTGAATCAAGGATGATTATTTATGAGAACAGAGAGTTACAAGAACTAAATTATAAAGATGGTAATATTGAGAATATAATTAAAAAAGCAGAGGATATTTGGCGGAAGTTTATTGAAAATGATTTTGTAATTATAGAGAATATAATTACTAGAAATAAAGAATATATAATTCATGGCAATAGCTTGACATCTTCTTAAGAGAATAGCCAGGGAATAAATTCCCTGTCTAATAGCTAAAGTCGGTTAAAACCGACTCATGAAAAAACGCAAGTTTCTAACCCACAAACATCATCAAAAACTTACGTCCAAGTTGATAAACGGGGAACTTTCATCAATTCTTGACTAAGGCTGTTGTGAAGATAACCATTAGTAGCCAGAATTCTCCCCGACTCAATCTTCATTGGACTACCATCATAAGCGGTAACATTACCTCCCGCTTCCTGCACTAATATTATCCCCGCCACAACGTCCCAAGGCGCAATTCCCCTTTCCCAATAACCATCAACTCGGCCACAGGCTACATAAGCTAAATCCAACGCTGCTGCTCCGTCACGTCTCACACCTTGGGTAAGATGGGTAAGATGGCAAAATTCCGCGTAATTATTATCAGCAGTTTCCCGGCGGTCATAAGCAAATCCACTTACTAAAAGGCTTTTACCTAATTCCGCTGTTTGGGAAACCTGAATAGGGCGACGGTTACGAGTTGCACCTAAACCAGCAGCAGCCCGAAATAATTCATCACGGAAAGGATCATAAATTACTCCCACCTTTGGTACACCATTAATCAGCAGCCCAATGGAAACGGCAAAACAGGGATATTGATGGGCGTAATTAGTTGTACCATCGAGAGGGTCAATAGCCCAGAGAAATTCATTATCTTGATTTCCCAGTTTTCCCGACTCTTCAGCGAGGATAGAATGTTGGGGAAAATGGCGACCCAATACCTCTAAAATTACCTGTTCAGAAGCTTTATCAGCAATGGTAACTAAATCACCAGGACGGCCTTTTTCCGTGATTGCATCTTCTAATTTACCTAAATAATCTTGTAAAGCTACACCTGCTGCTAAAGCGGCTTCTGTAGCAACATCTAGAAAAATTTGCATATTGATTTATGGGTCAGTTGTCAGTAGATTTAACGAGAGAGCCGGCGAAACTCTCCAGGAGTCACCCGCATTGGTTTATCAGCGTTCCAGATGCCTTTTCCCATAATTCTTGCCCATTGTTGGGCGCGTTCTAAACGTTGGTTGTATTTGTGATTAGGCGATCGCGCTACAAATAAAGCATATCCTTGTTTGACTATTTCTTCATTTAACAACAGTTTATCTTTCCATACATAAGCTAAGGTGCGGTTAAATTTATCCTTGGCTTCTAAGTCAAATTCCAGATTTACAGCTTGATTTGCACCACCAATTAAAGTTTCTACTAATTGTTTAGCATCCTCACCCCAAGGAAGTTGACGGATATCTGGTGCATCTAAACCAATTAACCGCACTTGGGAAATTAAATTTGCTTGTGCTTCCATTCCCAATACTTCCAAACTTTGTCCACTCACAACCCGTGCTACCTTGACACTAGCGGGAACAATAGCAGAATTGTTTTGGCTTTGACAACTCACCAACAATAATAAACTGCCTAATATAATTATTTTCCGCACAAAAATGCGAAGATGAACTACCACGGCAGCCATCCTCGCTGTTAAAGTCATGCACCTGAACACAAAAAAAATCTTAGTCCTCATCTAAAGGTAAACCCGCTTTAACTTTGCCCTTACCAAAAAAGCGCCCAAACTGAAGTTCATAAACTTCATCTTCATCTTGTGTTTCTACTTCCAAATCAGAACGAGCATAACTTACACATAATAAAGCGTAACCTTGACGACGTAAATCTGGGGAAAGTCCAATGGCTTCCGGTTGGTGAATTTCTCCCGATACAACTCTGACAGCGCAAGTCGTACAAGCCCCATTTCGGCAAGAAAAGGGCAATTCTGTGCCATTGTGTTCCGCAGTATGCAGGATATAACGGTCTTCAGGAACTTCGAGAGTATGTGATGTACCAGTTTGACGATTGTAAACTTTAATAGTGTGGGTTTGAACCATCTTGATTTTGAGATTTTCGGATTTGAGGTTTCACACTTTATTATAGGAAAAGTGGTTGAAAACCCCGCACTTTCAGGTCAGGGAGTTGTGAAAAAATATCTTTTCTTGAAAGGTTGCTTTTTTTTGAATTCTATTATATTATAGCAAAGCGAGACACCTGGAGAGATGGCCGAGTGGTTGAAGGCGCAGACCTGGAAAGTCTGTAATAGGGTGACTTATTCGGGGGTTCGAATCCCCCTCTCTCCATTTTTCCTTGCTGTGTAAGGGTTCTAAACCTTTAAGAGTAGAAGCAAGTTTTAAAAGTTGGTTGAATGAATTGGTTTAAATAATTTTTTTGTGATAATTTACACTCATTTACTTACTGACTTCAATTCTTGATGACATCTGGTAAGTTTATTCTTTCTATATCTAGTTTAAGATAATGTTCTTTAATTATCTTCTCACTGTTCCCTACAATCTCGCAAAGCTTATGGATAGGGTAGTCATTGTTTGCGTGGTAACTAATCATTGTATGCCTTAGTTGATAGGGTACTCTATATCTGATATTCATTGCAGCTAGTAAAGTTCTCCATACACCATTTAACGCCTGTTGAGACATTGGCAAACCTTTCTGATTAAGGAATACAAAACTTTTGTTACTTGTATTTCTGTTTCGACATATAACTAATAATTCTCTCAGTTCTGTGTTGATAGGAAAAAATCTAAAATCGTTTGTTTTTGTACCTTGCTTACAGACAATCTTCCCACTGGCGTTAACTTGGTTTTCACAAAACGTTATTCTATTCTTCTGTAAATCTACATTCTTCCATTTAAGTGCTACTGCTTCACTAGGACGGCAACCTGTAAGCCATAGAAAATACACGTACTCATAATACTGTTTATGTGTACCCCTTATACGCGCATGACTTTCATATTTAAGTGCATCCAATAGGGCATATACTTCTTTTACAGAAAATATATCTACATTCTCACTATCTTTATCCTCACTAGAATTACTCTTCTTTTTTTCATTTACTTTTATACTCTCTAATAAATCTCTGTATTCTATACCCCAACGTCTTGGTATATTACCGTGTTTACTGTTCCAGTCTATAGCTGAGACAATCCACTTCAATCTATCTCTGGATGTCTTATTGTTTCTGTTCGTGTCACTAAATAGCCATTGTACTAATTCACTCTTTTGTTCTAACTTTTGTATAGGGCAATTGTTTACTATACTTGTTACGCTTGCTACCGTAGTCAACCACGTAGTTTCACACCATGTACCTACAAGCATATTATGCTGCACGTACTTATCCCAAAGCACATTAAGATCACTTTTCTCAACTACTCTTATATTTCCTTGTTTTTTTGCTTTGTATATTGCAAGTTCATCTTGTACTAATTCTTTCAATCTATCTATATCTATTTCTGTGTGTATGGTGATTTGTTTGCTTATATCTTCATCTACAAGTTTACTAATATTGATAGCTGCAATATAATCGCTACCTACACCAATTGTTTTTCTTCCATACTTATTGTTTAAGCGTATCTGGTATGTGGTGAATTTTCCATTAACCATTTTATTGATGTTCAGGTGGGTAAATCCTAAAGATTCTTGCATGATGGTTTAATGAGTTGGTTTAATAATTGTGTACAAATTTACTATAAACCACTTATAAAGCTTTATCTATATACCATCTGGCTTATTTTTACGCATTCCTGGAAAGTCTGTTATCCAGAAATGTATACGAGGGTTCGAATCCCTCTCTCTCCATTACCCAGTAATAATCAAGTTTGATTTAACAATCCTGATTTGCCAATAAAACTTAAATCCAATTTCTGGATATAAATAGTAGATTTTGCCTAAGAGTGAGCATTTTGTGTAAAGTATATGCAGGTAAACGGCAAAATATCAGATCCATCTACAAGAAATTGGCTAAAATCTACTTGATAGGTATTAATCTAACCAGTGCAGCGTCAGAAAATTAGTTAAAATTTAGCTATTGTCAATTTACCTACAACAACATCCCCACTTTAATATTTAGAGGTATCAATGCAGTTTGACAATTTTAGCAAAAAAAACAACGAATATAAAGAACTGAAAGAAAAACCTCATTGGCAAGGTTCAGCAACTAAAAGCAGCCTTAAAGCTAAAGAACCCAATCCAGCTAATCATATCGGCTTGAATGAGGATGACAATCGTGGTAGAGTCGCAATTTTTATTGATGGTTTAAATCTATTTCATGCCGCATTACAACTGGGAATTGAAATTGATTATGTTAAATTGCTGTGTCGGTTAACGAAAACCTCTCGGTTATTACGTGCTTTCTTTTACACAGGAATGGATAGTGGCAACGAAAAGCAACAGGGATTTCTGTTATGGATGCGTCGTAATGGCTATCGTGTAGTTACTAAAGATATGAGTGTAGTTGTCGATAATTACAAAAAACCAAATCTGAATGTAGAAATTGCCGTAGATATG
The DNA here is from genome assembly GCA_031376645.1 of Dolichospermum sp. OTE_75_concoct_329_sub. Taxonomy (GTDB): domain Bacteria; phylum Cyanobacteriota; class Cyanobacteriia; order Cyanobacteriales; family Nostocaceae; genus Dolichospermum. The sequence continues at coordinate 14,362 of JANMEE010000275.1, forward strand.
ATTACTTTAGCACCTTATTATGATACCGCCATTTTGGTTAGTGGAGATGGCGATCTATCCTATGCTATTCATGCAGTTAGTAATTTGGGTGCTAGAGTAGAGGTAATTGGGTTACAAACAACAACTAGTGATAGTGAAGCCCGATCTATAAATCATCTAATTGATGTAGCGGATGAATTTATAGATTTTGATAGTATTAAACAACACATTCAAAAAGATTCTTCTCTCGGCTATAGTTATCGAACTTCTGTAAATTACCATCTGCAAATTCCCAATATATAAATTTTTCTCACTTTTTTGCAATTTATAGTAACCACAAAAATGGTTATGATATCAATAAATAATGAAAGTCCGCTCTGAAAACAAAGTTTTATTACTGACTTATGATATATTATACCAATCTCAAATTATTTGAAATTTGAGAGTTTTTAGTGTTGCATTTTATTTGGCATTTTTCTAATATCCATGCTATACCAGTGTAGAAACAGCTAATCGGCATTAACAAGTATAATTACCATCATTTAAAATCGAATTTTGAATTAAGTATGATTGCTAATTAATGTGTTTTTAGCATTTACTTAAAATATATCTCAAAAAGATATATTTGTGAGAAACTATATTGTTAAAGGAGTAAGTGCTATGCATCAAATGCAGTTAACTTTATTTATTAGCTATTTTCTCATGACTGGCTATTTTTTTAAAAATTGGTTAACTTTTTCGCTTCGTCACCCAACATCTTCTCCAGAGGATAAGTTTTTATCCTTTATTATGTTTATCATTACCACTATTTTGTGGCCTGTAGTTATCGTGATCTCTTGCTTAGAAATTTTAAAAAAAGGCAAGTTAGAATTCACTACCGTAGTTCCTGTACTTTTAGCAATATCTGCTGTTGGTCTTTCCTACTATTTAAGTTCTGTCCATGAGCATTGGCTGTGTTATTACGATCTATTTTGCCATATTTAAATTCATATCAGCAGCAAGTTTAAATTTTAAATTGGGTTTTCTACAGTCTACATTGTGAAACTTGATTTTCTGAATTTAAACCTTAATCATCTTTACTTTCTGCCCGATAATCAGCGGATTGGGAGATAACAACTTTAAGTTTTACTAATATTTGATTTTTAAGATAAGTAGGTAGGCGTTAAAAATTGTCGTTATGACAAGGGAACAGGGAACTTCAGAAGAGGTTTTGGGATATTTTACTTTTCGTTACATATTACTCTTCGAGAAGTCGCTTCGCGTTTACGGTTTTTTTCTGTTCACCTACTTATTACTTTCGGTGGGCATTGCCCACCCTACAATGCTTTTTCCTTCTTCCTGTTGACTTTGGTTGTGGGGATATTTTTACTTTTTTTGACCAACTTGGGAAAATTGGGATTTTTTGGTTACGGTTATAGAGAATCTATTGACGTTAAGTAGGTTAATGAAAGTTTGATTCAGTAATATATAATAGGGCGAACGATGGGAATTGAACCCACGAATGGTGGTACCACAAACCACTGCCTTAACCACTTGGCTACGCTCGCCATTCATTTCTATGAGTATAGCACTATCTGAGAAAAATAATCAAGCTTTTTTTGCCAGAAATTAGATAATTTTCTTGGTAGTCTTTAAAAGAGTAAGAACTACACCAGATAGAGCTAGAATTGACACTCTCAGCGGCTAAAGCCACTGAGATTTTACTGACAGAATTAGATTAAGAGTTTAACTCAATCTAATCTCGCTGCGACCGTCAAACGCCGTCTAAACGCTCAAAACAACTGCCAATCAAGGTGTCGAAATTGCGCTTACTTTTATGGTTTTCAGTGTTTTTAGAATTCATCACTAAGCCAAGATGCGGTACGCTCCACAACCTGCCATTACTCGCTCTTTCAAGTCAAGACTGCCGTTAAGGCTTGAACCTAACCGTTGTTTCTTATGAGCCGGGATTTCTCCGTACTAGGATGCTTCAACACGTAGATGTTTTTTTGTTCTTACTCACGATTTCATTCTAACATAAAATCTGACGGGGATTAAAATCCCTCATGTCGCTTCCCTCTGTTGGGAGCCAAGCCCCTGAGTTTTCCACTTACCGCGAGGTCTTATGAAACCTTTAACTTTCATTATATGCGTAGGAACAGCGAGCGTTACTGTTCTAGGGGCAATTATGGCGAAAACCAACCCCAATCAGGATGAATATGAAAAGTATGCAGTCCAAAAGCTGACAACCTACTTGGAAACTGATGTATGTAAAAAGACACCAAGTTTTTTGGAAAAATTAATCAAGGTTAATTGTGAGCAAATGCTTCAGTCCGCTACACCACATATCAAAGAACTGATCACTACTACCACTAACCGACAAGACTATATAATCTTTAGTATTTACCGAACAGAAATCAAACTTGATTCCTGGATACCAGGGTATAAATTTGAAACAGTGGGAGCATTAGATCAATTTTATACTTACAATGCCGAGGAAAAATAAATCGGCATCAGTCAGATAAAGACATAATATACAAGTGGTTCCGAAAAATAACTACTACCGCTTTCTCGGAATTTAGAATTTAGGATGAATACAGCATAAGCTTTTCACAGATTCTAAATGGCTCATTAACTTACGCTGTACTGTTGTGTGATGACTTTTTGTACTAACTGCTTGTATCCGCAGAATCTTGATAATACGAAGTTTTGTATTAAATGTGGTAAGTCAATTTTACTTAAAGATCGCTATCGTCCCCTTTATCCTCTGGGTAAGGGTGGTTTTGGGAGAACATTACTAGGGGTGGATGAACATATCCCTTCCCAACCTCAATGCGCGATTAAACAACTCTGTTTTCCAGAAGAAGATCCAACCAGTTTGATGAAAGCTGTGAAGTTGTTCCAACAGGAGGCAGTGCGTTTAGATGAGTTGCGCCATCCCCAAATACCCCAACTATTAGCATATTTTGAACAGGAAAACAGGTTGTATTTAGTACAAGAGTTAATTTCAGGACAGACTTTAGCGCAAGAATTATTACAACAAGGGGTTTTTAATCAGGGGAAAATCCAGAAATTACTGCAAGACTTATTACCTGTGTTGGAATTTGTTCATGCTCATCATGTCATTCACAGGGATATTAAGCCGGAAAATATCATGCGAAAATCCCCAGGAGGAGATTTGGTATTGATTGATTTTGGTGTTGCTAAGTTTATTTCTGCCACTGGGGTGATGAAAACGGGAACAACTATTGGTAGTCCTGAATATATGGCTCCTGAACAAATGCGGGGTAAGGTATTACCTGCTAGTGATCTTTATAGTTTGGGTGTGAGTTGTATTCAGTTGTTAACGGGGATTTCTCCTTTTGATTTATATGATGACACAAGCGATAGCTGGATGTGGCGAGATTATTTACTTCCGGGAAATCAGATTACACCGCATCTAAGTGAAATTCTGGATAAATTAATTCATAATGCTCTTGCTCAACGCTACAAATCCGCTCAGGAAGTTCTAGCAGCAATAGAAATTAAAACCCAATCAGGGAAAAAACAACCAATTACCACTCTTCGTTCTGATATTGGTTTAGATTACACTGATTTACGTAATTTACTGGCATGGAAACAGTGGCAAAAGGCAGATGAAAAAACTTGGGCGTTAATGTGTCAAGCTTTATCTAAACAGGTAGGCAGTTATTTATCTAATGATGATTTGGAAAGTTTACCTTGTCAGGATTTACAAATAATTGATCAATTATGGACAAAATTTAGTCAAGGACATTTTGGTTTTAGCATCCAAACTCAAATTTATAATAACTGTGATACGGACTATGCACAATTTTGCAGTACAGTAGGTTGGTATTTACCTAATGCTACTTCTGTCCGGCAACAATTATCTTTTAAGTTATCTGCACCAACAGGCCATTTACCTTCTCACTTTTGGGTTAGTGGTAATCAGTTGGGAAGACACATGAAAGCTTTAACAGTAAAGGTGGCAAGCTGTTACAATAATTAAATTCGTTCTGATACTTTGTATGGGCATGACTTCTCGAAGGTGCTGCTCTCAATTATATCAGAGGCAGAGCCTCTTTGATAGCATTCCCAGTCAGAGACTGGAAACGAGATATTCTGGAAAAGGTCTAATTTTTAATTTCAACAAGATGATTCAACCCCGTAAACAGTTTGCTCAACATTGGTTAAAAAGTGATAAGGCTCTCAATGCAATTGTCCAAGCGGCTAATTGTCAAGAAACTGATAAAGTTCTGGAAATTGGACCGGGTACAGGAATTTTGACTCGTCGGTTATTACCGCTTGTGAAATCTTTGTTAGCGGTGGAAATTGATAGAGATTTATGTAAGTTACTGGTTGAGAGAATGAGGGAAAAAGAAAATTTTTTGTTGCTGCAAGGAGATTTTCTGACTCTTGATTTACCATCTCAATTAACAGGATTTGCTAATTTTCAAAAGCAAAATAAGGTGGTTGCTAATATTCCTTATAATATTACTGGTCCAATTATTGAAAAGTTATTGGGGACGATTTCTCATCCTAACCCAGAACCTTTTGATTCTATTGTTTTGTTGGTACAGAAGGAAGTAGCAGAAAGATTGTATGCTAAACCTGGTTCGAGAACTTTTGGAGCACTGTCGGTGCGGGTGCAATATTTGGCAGATTGTGAGTTAATTTGTCCAGTTCCGGCTGCGGCATTTGTGCCACCACCAAAGGTAGATTCGGCTGTGGTGAGGTTGATTCCTAAAAAAATAGAAGTTCCGGCTAATAACCCTAAAAAGCTGGAAAATCTGGTGAAATTGGGTTTTGCGTCAAAGCGAAAAATGTTAAGAAATAATTTACAATCAGTAATTGAACGCGATAGCTTGACTCACTTACTGGAACAATTAGAAATAAATTCCCAAGTCCGCGCTGAAGACCTCGGTGTGGCAGAATGGGTATCACTGGTAAATATTATTGGCAATGAATATAACAGGAGTCAGGAGTAAAAGTCCCTGTCTATCAGGCTTTTGAAGTAAATTTTGTATCTCATGAAAATGAATAGCGCTATAAAAAATTAAAATTTAGCTTCTTCCTGTCACAATTGTATTTCTTGATTTTGAATTTTGAATTTTTAATTGCTTATGCGTTCTTATCGTTTAATTGCACCTGCAAAAATCAATTTGTATTTAGAAATTATCGGCAGTCGTGCTGACGGGTATCATGAATTAGCAATGATACTTCAAAGTATAGATTTGTCCGATGAAATTGATATCCATGCTGCCAGCACGGAAAATATTCGCGTTTATTGTGATCATCCTCAAGTACCCACAGATCAAACTAATTTAGTTTACAAAGCAGCGGCATTAATGGCTCAGGAATTTCCTAAAGCTTATAGTAATTTTGGTGGTGTTGATATTACTATCAAAAAGCATATTCCTGTTGCTGCTGGTTTAGCGGGAGGTTCTACCAATGCCGCAGCGGTGTTAGTGGGAATAGATTTACTTTGGAACTTGGGATTAACTCAATCGGAACTAGAAGAGTTTGGAGCAAGTCTCGGTTCTGATGTACCATTTTGTATTGGTGGAGGAACGGCAATTGCTACTGGTAGGGGTGAACAACTTTCTCCTTTACAAAGTTTGGCTAATTTACATCTAGTCTTAGCCAAATATCGTAGTTTAGAAGTTTCTACACCTTGGGCTTATAAAACCTATCGGCAACAATTTGGGATTAATTATATTCAAGATTCAGAAGGTTTAGCAACTCGTAGCAGTGCTTTTCATTCAGAAGGGATGGTAAGAGCTATCTTGAATCAGAATACCGAAAAAATTGTCCAAGAACTACATAATGATTTAGAGAAAGTTGTCTTACCAGCTTATCCCCAAGTGTTGCAACTGCGAGAATTATTTGCTAGTCAGGCAGAAGTTTTAGGGACAATGATGTCAGGTTCTGGTCCTTCAGTGTTTGCCATTGTTGAATCTCCAACTCAAGCAGAAATAGTCAAGCAGCGAATACGTGAAGCCATTCCTAACGATGATTTAGAATTGTTTGTCACGCACACGATTAAACATGGGATTAAAATCGCCTAATTCGTGTAATAATTTGTCAGAAATGGCTAACGTCACGCTTCGCTATCAGGATATCCATGATTTAAGGATTAACAGAATTAAAACTGGGATTGTATGACCATTCTACTTAATTAATATTGTGATGAATCAACCAACAGAAACGCCAGCAGCAGATAGTTCTACTCAAGTACAAGCAACTCCTTTACGCTGTATAATTGGATCAACAATTTCCGGAGGATTCGCATTTGCTACCTATTCTTTAATGATAGCGATCGCCACCACTTTTGCCAATAAACCCAACCATTCTGATAACCAAACTGTAATCAACATTGCTTCTGCTGTGCGTACCCTTGTAGTAGGTATAGTAGCCTTGGGAGCAGGAATATTTGGGTTAGTTGCATTAGGTTTATTCGCTTTATCAATACAACTTCTTATCCAGCGATTCAGTAATCCTAAAAGTAGTTAATTAGTCATTAGTTATTGGTCATTGGGGAAGAGACAGAAATTTTTTTAATTTTTAATTAATTTTTACTCCCTACGGGTACGGGTTTGACTAATTGTGAACGATTTTTGACAGATTGCAACTTAGTATTTGTTGAACCTGAATTTAACTGATATTTTTTTCGCCAATTTGCGGGAGATAGACCATGATGTTGACGAAATTGTCGGGAGAAATAACAAGCGTGTTGATAACCAAGTTCCAGAGCAACTTCTTCAATTGTCTGATTAGTATTTTTCAATAAAAGTAGTGCTTCTACCATTCGTCGTTTCACAATCCAAACATTTATTGGCTCTCCTGTTTGTTTAGCAACTTGGTTAGTTAAATAAGCAGAAGAATAACCCACAGCTTCTGCGACATCAGATGAAGTGATTCCTTCTTGATAATTTTCTTCAATATAATCAAAAATCTTTTTCAAATGGGGAATAGTCGGAAAAATTGATTGAGGATTTACTTCCGTATTTGGTAATTGTTCTGGTTGTACTAATTGATGGGTATTTCTCGTGTACCAAGATCTCAAAAGATCTTGTTTTTGTAATCTAATCGCAATGGCACGCAACAACTCATCTGTTGTTGCAGGTTTAGTTAAATAATCATCTGCTCCTAATTCCATTGCTTTTCGCAAAGATGCCTTTGTATTAATAGCAGTAAGAAAAATAAAAGGAATAATTGCTGTTAATGAATCTTCTCGCAGATTACTTAATACAGTATAACCATCCATATCTGGCATTACCAGATCACAAATTACCAAATCAGGTAAATATTCTTTGATTAATTGTAGTCCAACAATACCATTTTCTGCACCTATAGCATTATAGCCCTCGGACTCAAGATAATCTACAACAAAATTGCGGTTCACAACGTCATTATCAATGACGATAATTTTCTTTGTTTCGTACATAATTATGCCAATCACTAGATTTTGGTATTTTTAGCCATTACTAAATTCTGTACCGATTTACGGACAAATCTAGATATAAACAAAAGCAATAGGAAACACAGAATTCGAGTAAAGAGTTAATAAAATCTTGATAATGTGCTATTATCTCAGTCAGTAATTGATCTTCAGCAGATTCATATTTAAGCTTGAATAAATCTGATTTTATCAATAAAAAGTAAATACTTTCAACTTAGTTGCATGAAAAAAATAATGGTTGTTTTTATTACTTTTGACTTGAGTCACCCTGAAAATTGAACGTGAAATCATAAAATTGGAATATTGTCAATTAATATTTGTATAAATCTTTGGATTGTGAGATTTGACAAATAGGGAAATTGTGAGTTATTTACCTGATTTCACTAAATTTAATCTCTTTTTCATTCAACTACGAAAGAATATACCCAGTCATCTGTCTCCGGGAATATCTTTTTGTTTCAAATTGGCGATTAAGAATTTAACATCCTCCTTAGGGATGATAAATGACTGGTTAAATTTATATATAACTAAGCAAGTGGGCGTTAAAAATTGTCGTTATGACAAGGGAACACCGGAACAGGGAACTCCAGAAGAGGTTTTGGGATATTTTACTTTTCGTTACAAGTTACTAACTAGCAAATTGAAATAAATAACTCATAACTTGATGATATAAAAAAATTAACCTAAGAAGAGATAAAAATACTATATAATTGGTGCTACTAAATTTATACTTGAAAATTCAATATTCTGACAGTTAATTAAATGTAAAAAAATAAAAGCAAAAAAATTATCAAGTTAATCAAAAAATAATTCATGCCTGGAAAGGGTAAATTTAGGTAGTCTTAAAAAAGGGTCTTTAGCTGATGAATATCAGAAAAATTCTCAAAACCATTAGATGATTCTTGTTCCAAAGAGGAGTGCATATTATGAGTCAAAATTTTAGCGGTTATCATTCATCTCTTAACAAAAAAATCAAGACTGAACAAATAGAACAAATAATTAAAGTAATTATGGACGGAAAATACTCTTGGGCTTGTGTTCTTGTTTTACAATTTGCTGGTTATAATCCTATGGACTATATACCCTATCGTACTTATATCAGATTACTTAAAACTAACTGTTTACTTGGTAATTCTCAACAAAATTAACCACCTATCAGAAAAGTTGATAGATTTGATTGAAAATTACAGTAGTACCGCAGGACGGAAGTCAAAAATCTGAAAGAATAGGGTTTTTGTCTATTTTAAATGGTTGCTTTATTTGCGCCACGCTGTAGTAGTTTAGTAGTTGCGTTTTTAAATCTGGATTTGTGGAAATTTTTTCTGAAAAACAAAAAGGAAGGTGAAGATTCATCAAAAAACTTATTACTAATATGCAGATTTTATGAGCTACCCAACCACAATTTATAATCATCAAATGCAAGCAATTATTAAAGAAATTGTGTGGCATAAAAAACTAGAAGTTGCCCAAATGCAACAAGATATGTCTTGGGCTTCCTTGCAACGTCAGTTAACTGCTGCTCCTACTGTACGGGACTTTTTTACGGCTTTGCAGTTGAGTATTTATAAACCTAGTTTAATTGCAGAAGTGAAAAAAGCATCACTTTATCATAGTGTAATTAGACCAGATTTTGATCCAGTTACTATTGCTCAAGCCTATAAAAAAGGAGGAGCATCTTGTGTAGCTGTTGTCACTGATCAAAAGTTTTTTCATGGTGGTTTCGATCATCTCCGGGCTATTAGATGTCGGGTAGGAATACCTCTACTTTGCAAAGATTTTATCATTGATCCTTGCCAAATTTATTTAGCCCGTTCGGCTGGTGCAGATGCGATATCATTAATTGCTGCTATTCTTACAGACAGGCAATTACAAAACTTTTTACGAGTGATTCATTACTTAGGTATGAATGCTGTAATCGAAGTTCATAACTCAAATGATTTGGACAGAGTTCTCGCATTAGAAGATGTCAGAATAGTTTCCATTAATAACCAGAGTTTAGGTGATTTTAGTATTAATATTCACACAACTGAAGAATTATTAGCAACCAAACGATCGCAACTGCAAAAATTAGGAATTTTAGTGATCAGTGAATCGGGAATAGAAACACCTGATGATTTATCTCTAATGGCTGAAGCTGGTGTTCAATCAGTAATTATCGGAGAATCCTTACTTAAAGAACATGATTTAGAATTAGCTGTAAGAAATTTACTCCAATCCAAATTTCCCATTCATTACTCAGAGAAATTAGAGATTGGGTAGTAAGTTGTAATTACAGATTTCTTATAGCAAAGGTTTCCACCAATCACGATGACTGAGATACCATTCTACAGTTAAACGTAACCCTTCAGTAATTGTCACAGATGGAGTCCAACCAAATTCTGTTTTTAGCTTATTGGCATTAATTGCATATCTTCGATCATGTCCGGCTCTATCCTTAACAAAAGTAATTAATTTTTCCGCTGGATATACTGGTAAATCTGGTGCTAACTCATTCATGATTTCACATAAATTCTGTACCAGACTGATATTTTCAACTTCGTTATTACCACCAATATTATAATTTTCTCCTGGTTTTCCTTGATGGATTACTACATCTAAAGCCCGACAGTGATCAACTACATATAGCCAATCTCGGACATTTTTCCCATCACCATAAATAGGTAATTCTTTACCAGTTAAAATATGAATACACATTAGAGGAATGAGCTTTTCTGGAAATTGAAAAGCACCATAATTATTGGAGCAATTTGTGATAATTGTTGGTAATTTATAAGTATGATAATAAGCCCGAACTAAATGATCACTGCCAGCTTTTGAGGCTGAATAAGGACTATTGGGACTATAGGCTGTAGTTTCTGAAAATGCTGGTTCATCTGAAGTGAGACTACCATAAACTTCATCTGTAGAAACATGAAGAAATAGATAATTACTAGGTTGTGTTTTTGCTTGCCAATGTTGACGAAAAGCTTCTAAAAGGGTAAAAGTTCCCACCACATTAGTTTGAACAAATGCAGCAGGTCCAGTAATTGAACGATCAACGTGAGATTCGGCAGCAAAATGGGCTATAGTGTCTATATTTTCTTCTAAAAGTAATTTGTCAACTAAAGAGCGATCGCTGATGTCCCCTTGCACAAATCGAAAATTCTCTCTGTCTGCAACCGAGGCTAAATTATGGAGATTTCCAGCGTAGGTAAGAGCATCTAATACGACTAGTCTATCATTTGGATAAGCTTGACACCAATGATGGACAAAATTTGCACCAATAAACCCAGCGCCCCCTGTAACCAATAATCGTCTATTCATGAGATTCCCTAATTACCTTGTAAATATTTTTTCTTGATTTTCGCAAATATTCTCTGTGTAAATAACTTTGCCAACCGGATTTTTGTAAAATCTGGAATTTTAGCTGAGTAATTATTTTTATAATCAAAGAAATCATTAATTTCTGTCAAAATTACCCGCAAGCGGTGGACAATATTCTCAGTTCTATATTCTGATAACACGGTTGCGGATAAAGTCAATGATGCTGAAGATTCTAAAACTTTCAAAATCTTAGTTACATCATATTCTAAAGCATGACCAGCGATTTTATGACAATTAAATCCGGGGTCTAAATAATCAGATAAGCCCCCATTGACACTAGAAAAAACTTGACAACCACAAGCTAATGCTTCCATTGGTTGTAAACCAAATCCTTCGCTAACTCCTTGTAATTTCCAATATTGGGCTGAATCATAAAGATAAATTTTAGCGCGGTTAAATAAAGTTGGTAAATTTTCTACATAACTATCAATAACTAAGACGTGACACTTTTTTTCTAAAGCCGGAATTAAGGATTTAATTAAATATTCCGAAGATTTTCGCGTTTGCACTAAAACATCAATATCTCGACTTTGATGTAAATTAATAAATTCTGCACTAATTTGATTTGGCAAATAATAAAGTAGAGAATTTGGGGCTTGTTGTCCCCAATAGCCTAAAGTATTTCTGCTAACAGTAATTATAGGAATACTAGATGGTAAATTAATCTGATAACCCGAACTGTGAGCATGATAAATTACATGATAGTTTTGCAATTTAGCCGCCAACTTACCAACATCGAATCCCCAACTAATCACAAAAATCACACCATCTAAATTCTTGTTTCTCAATAAATCATCTAAAAATAACTTACCTGATTCCCGCTGACGATAAGTAACCACTTCAGCATGACAAATTTGTTGAGCTAAAGCAACTGTTTTCAACTCTGCCCAAAGACCACCACAAGCAAACTTACCATCTGTTCCCGGAACTAAAAAATAAAGTTTTCTCATAATATTAAATATCTACAAAGTTAATTGTGAACCTTTAACCCATCTTAAAACTTGAAAAAAACCTTCTTCCTTCTTCCTTCGTGTCCTTCGTTCCTTTGTGGTTCATTAACTCCTGATGGGGCGCAGGCCCTGCGCCCCTACATTTAATCTTCCCAATATATCTTGACAAAATGACTTTCCTTACCCCAAAAATCGCGGGCAATAGTAATATTTTCAACAGCTAAATTAAAAGGAATAGAAGTTGTAAGATAACGCTGGGTGAGTATTCCTAGATCCGGTGCAATTTCTGCTGCTGCTGTTGCTGCTAAACCGAAACCAATAAGTTGTTCAACTGGTCGAAATGGGAGGATAAAAGGCACAGTTGCCGCCAGTCCTGCTGTTAATAGCACAGCCACCGATACATTTGTGCCACAGCGGGGATGTACAGCTAGATCCCATTCTCCCCTAGTAAGACGATGTTTAGCTAATGTTACCGCTCGTCGCAAATCACTAGTATTCACATCACCATAGATAAAAAATCCCTGTTCGGTAGACAAACCACCTAATAATTCATCATCTAATGGCATCTTAGTAGTTGTTCCTGGTGGTGAATAGGAGTTTTTATTTTCTCCTAGCACCCAAACGGTTGCGTGTTCTAGAGCATGAACTTGACGTAATAGGAGGAATTCTTTCAACCCAGGAATAAAAGATAGCTGTTGAAGTAAATCAACATCTTGGCTGGGTTGAGGTGCGAGAAAGTCAAAGTTAAAAGGAGACGAGTCACGATAATCAGAAGTATTCATAAGACCTCGCGGTAAGTGGGAAACTCAGTGGCTGTCTTCCCAACAGAGGGAAGCGACACGAGGGATTTTAATCCCTGTGGTATGCTAGAATGAAATCGTGAGTAAGAACAATAAACATCTACGTGTTGAAGCATCCTAGTACGGAGAAATCCCGGCTCATAAGAGACAACGGTTAGGTTCAAGTCCTAGCGGCAGTATTGAATTGAAAGAGCGAGTAATGGCAGGTTGTGGAGCGTACCGCGTCTTGGCTTAGTGATGGACTCACAAAAACACTGAAAACAATAAAAGTAAGCGCAATTTCGACACCTTGATTGGTGGTTGTTTTGAGCGTCTAGGCGGCGTTTGACGGTCGCAGCGAGATTAGATTAGGCTAAACCCTTAATCTAACTCTGTCAGTAGAATCTCAGTGGCTGTCTTCCCTGAGAGTGTCAAATCACACTCAATTGATGAAGTAATATATGTTTTTGTCCAGGATTATGGGGGTCTAGAAGCCCAACTCACAATAAATATATAACTTTTATATATTTATTGTGGTGTGAGCATCCTGCCCGCCCATTTTGTATTTAACTACCGCTATGTACCTATTTAACGCCTAACAATTCTACGTCAAAAATTAAAGTAGCGTTGGGAGGAATAACACCACCAGCACCACGCGCACCATAACCTAAGTCTGGAGGGATAGTTAATGTCCTCCGGCCACCTACTTTCATCGTGCTTAGTCCTTCATCCCAACCTTTAATTACTTGTCCTTTCCCGATTGTAAAGCTAAAGGGTGTGCCGCGATCGCGTGAACTATCAAATTTAGTTCCATCTTCTAATGTACCGACGTAGTGAACGTCAATCTTTTGTCCAGTTTGGGGAACTACGCCGGTTCCCTCTACTAGTTCTACATATTTCAATCCAGAAGGGGTAGTAACAGTTTTGGCTTCAGACATAGTATTGCTCGCTATTGGAGTATTGTTTTCTTGAGTGACAGTAGTGGTTGGTTGTGTTGGGGATGATTGAGTACCTATAACAGGATCTTTGTTACCGCTAATTTGCGTAAATACTAAAACGCCAACACACACTAGCATCAACACCACGCTGAGGAAAATTCCTTTCAAAATCAGCCCTCTTGAGTTTTAATTACTGATGATCAGATTACTGACAGAATACAAATTAGTTTAAATCAGAAATGGCCTTTTAGCGCCACAGCTTATTTTCCAAATCCCGCACTTGACGCTCTAAACGGTCAATTCTCCCCCGTAATTCGTCTACTTCTGACTGACGAGCAACTCCCAAATCCTGCATCATGTTTCGCATTTGTCGTTGCATTTGCTCATCCCAATTGCCTTGTTCAGACTGTAACTGATGAACAAGATCATCCATTACTGCTTTAGCTTGCTCAGGATTGAGCTTACCGTCTTTTACCAGTTCATCACTAACTTCCTTGAGTTTGTCTGCAACTAGAGAAGTTGTCCCAATACCCAACATCATTAGCTGTTGCAACCAATTGTTACTATCCATATTCCCTTCCTCTGACTTGTTGCTAAATGAACTAACTGGACTGAATTTACTTAATTTAGACTTTGCTAAAAGCTTAGTAATTCTAACTTACACATTTATTTTGGCAAATTTAGGCATAGAATTCATTGAATCAGAAGCAAGAGGAGATACGGAAAATTACCCAATCCCAGTTTCTACATTCTTAATTCTTAATTAGACATCTGGTAGAAATTAAATATACGTGACCTGAAACCCTTGTAGAGACGTTCCATAGGTAGGGATTCTCGGCTCTACATTCATTCCTGGAGATGTCTATTCTCAACCCATCCATGCATTGGTGCTATGGCTTTAGTGACTAACTCGATGATGTTTGGGGGCGCTTCCGAAAGCATGACACTAGGATAAACAGCAGTTCCCCATTGGGGATGCACAAGGACATGGCATTTATTTTGAATAGCGGGATATTTAAGTAAGGCTTGTGCTACGGCTGTATCATCATGGGGTACTAACCCGGAATGAGATAGTAATGGATAACCTGTACGGGGATCTATCAAGTCTGTTAAGTATCCGCGATCACGCAAATTAAATGCTAGATCGCAACCAAAACGCATAAATTTTTCCCGCAGCTTTTCCTTTTCTTGCTCAGTTTCTGTGGTCATTGCTTCGAGAGGATATTCTGATTGCTGCAAGACAACCACTACCCACAAAACCTGTTGCTGTTTCCAATCTGGTAATATTTGTTCGCAGTTGGCACAGATATATGGACTAGGAGTATGAATAGAAATCTCTACTGCTTGTCCTGTTTTGCCAACTAAATAAATAGGACAGCTAGGCTCGGAAATACAAACTTTGGGATAATACACCACATTTATTCGGTTTATAAAGGTTTTTAAATTTATCTTTGTTAAAAATAATAACCCTTAAATCTACAAATAAATCATCAAATTTTGGCAATATGTAGATTGGTACAATTATTTATAGTATAGTTATAGTAATAGTGATAGCTCAATCCATCAATTTTCGGTTAAAAAAGATCACTTCGTAGCTTCAGAGCCATTTTATGAAGTCAGCAAAGCCAACAATATAGTTTATTAAAATGGGACATCAATCAGCATTGTTTGCCATTCAGGACTATTGTGGGGATTTTCTGCGTCATGTTCCCAGTTTTGGGGATTATCATAGATATATTGTCTAATATTACTTAAATGTTGTTCATCCCTAATCACTGATTCATAATAATTACGTTGCCAAAAAGGAGTATCAGAATTATTACGAATCCGATTAATACATCGAGTTACAGAACATTTAAACCCATTAATAAATGAACCAAGAGAACGAGATTTCAGACATATTTTTTCAATCCGTAGGGGCTTACGGTGTAAGCCCTCTGAATGTAAGCCCTCTGAATGTAAGCCCTTTTTTTGATCCTCAGCCTGATTTTTAATCCTGACAATTCCATGTAAATGATTAGGCATTAAAATCCATTCATCCAATTCAATTTCTTGACGAATTTCTGAAGATTTCAACCATTCTTGAATAACTATTTGACCAATTTGATTTATTTGCATTTTGCCGTGCTTAATATCACCAAACCAACATTGTTTCTGATAAGTACATATCGTTACAAAATAAGCTCCAGATTGAGCATAATTATAATCAGGAAGCCGAATTGATCGCCGGTGATGTTTTTCAGGGTCGAATTTCATAACCAAATCAAGAATTGTTAATTTTGTAGGGGCTTACGGTGTAAGCCCAATAGTGCTGTAAGTGCAAACAGTGTAAGCTCAATAATGCTATAACTACAAACAGTGTAAGCCCAATATATTTGTAGGGGCTTACAGTGTAAGCCCAATAATGCTGTAAGTGCAAACAGTGTAAGCCCAAAAACGTTTTAGTATTATAATGGGCTGGTGGTTTACACCGTAAACCCCTACAATAACCGAATTTGATTTCAGGGCGATAATAATCCTTTAATCGCTGGTTAGTTGTTTGATATAAGCCGGAAATCTGGCGTTTTGTAGTGCTTGTACGGCTGTTCCCGAATCTTGTACCCAAAACTGTCTCCCAAAGCGGACAATTTCTCGGTGATTTCCGGCTTGAACAATGCCAATTACTGGTATTCTTGATTTATCCTTATCCCCTGCTTGGGCTTTGAGAATTGTATTCAGACGATGTTGTTCTTCAATTGTCCCCGCTTGTTGTGGATTAAGTTCCACTAAAATCATTTTTACTGTTTCTACAGTTTCTGCATCTTCAAGAATAAATTGAGTTTGATCATCACGGCGATCTACCTTACCCCAAATAATTAATCTGGCATCAACTTCCAGTAGGGAACTAATGCGTTCATAGGTTTTAGGAAAAACCACAACTTCCGAGGCAGCAGATAGATCTTCAACTTGCAAAATTGCCATAGAGTCACCTTTTTTTGTGACTACCTTTTTAACATTGTTCAACATTACCACTGCACAAAGGATGGAATCTTCTTTTTGTTCTCCCAATTGTGCGAGGTTAATCGGTGCAAGGACTGAGGATGATTGTCTGATAGATTTAAGAGGATGATCTGAGAGGTAAAATCCTAATAATTCTTTTTCCATTCGTAATTTTTCTTGAGGTGGTAAATCATTGACAGGAGGAGCTTTAGGTGCAGATTCAAAACCGTTCTTTTGGGGTTGATTATTATTTCCTGCAAATCCACTTCCTAATAAATCAAAAATGTTTCCCTGTCCACTAGCTTTATCTCTAGCACGAGATTGCGCCCATTCATAAACTAATTCTAAATCATGAATTAATTGATTGCGATTAGGTTGAATTTTATCAAAAGCTCCACAGTTAATCAATGATTCTAATGTGCGACGGTTCATAGCCCGTAAATCAACGCGATCGCAAAAATCTGCGAGAGATTGAAAGGGAACTAATTCTCCTGATTCTTCTCTAGCTTCTAAAATCGAAGCGATCGCATTTTGTCCCACATTTCGCACCGCCGAAAATCCAAATAAAACCTTCCCATCTATGGGGGTAAAATCTAAACCAGAGCGATTAACATCTGGTGCATCAATCACAATACCCATATTAGAACAGTTATCAAGATACTTTCGCACTTTGTCTGTATCTCCACTGTTAGCGGTTAATAGGGCCGCCATATACTCTAATGGGTAATTTGCTTTTAAATATGATGTTTGATAAGTGACATAAGCGTAAGCTGTAGAGTGGGATTTATTAAAACAATTAGCAGCGACAAAACCATTTTTAATCACAAAATTATGGTCAGTTTCTACCCCAATATCATAAACATTGGCTTGACCTATATAAGTACGAGAAATTATTTTAACCATGTTATTTAGCCTTGATAAAATTTATTGATTTACACTTTAATAGTCATTGTCAGCCACACAAATACCTTTACATTTAATACCGTTGGTGGCAGTGCGTTGACAATGAGGACATAAAACTTCTTCTTTTTCTGTTTTTTGATTTATCTGTGGAGAAGTTACAGTGAAACCTCCTTCTGGCTGAGGTGTAAGCAGTAGTGGAATTTTGTAGAACATAAAAATTTGTTTCTTTGCTTATTTTAGGTTAACAATTTAGATCGCGAACTTACTCAACCTTCTCCGCATAGACCGAGTAACCCGTAAACGCAACCATCAAATGCGGGATGGTGTTAATAAAGCCGCAAAACTAATTGTTGACCATTGCCTAAAACATGGTATTGGCACATTAGTAATTGGCTGGAATGAAGGTTTTAAATCTAATGCCAATATGGGTAAATTGAACAATCAAAAGTTTGTTCAAATGCCTTTAGCTAAACTAAAAGATAGGCTCAAACAATTATGTGATTTACACGGGATTAGATTTCAAGAAACCGAAGAATCTTATACGTCAAAAGCATCTTTCTTAGATGGAGACTCCCTACCCGTTTACGGTCAAAAACCAGAGGGGTGGAAAGCATCAGGTAAGCGCGTTAAACGTGGATTGTATCAGTCAGCTAATGGTTCAATTGTTAACGCTGATCTAAATGGTGCAGCGAATATTTTAAGAAAAGTAGCCAGCAATCTAAGCTTAGACTTAGGCTCACTGGGTAGACGGTGTTTGACGACCGTAGCGAGAATTAGACTTTGGGCATTAAGCCCTAAGTTTACTCTGTCCGCAGAATCTCAGTGTCTTTAGACCTGAGAGTGTCAACATCTATCCAAAATTGAATAAGATTAACTGCTTCGGCTTGCTTTTGTTTTAGAGAACTCCATAGAATGATTGATCCTGTTTTCATGTCATTCCCCTGAAGCTTGTCCTCGTGAAAACGGGGAAGGGGAATCCAGAAATTATTTATGTTCCATAAGACAATCTGGATTCCCGCTTTTGCGGGAATGACATTGAAAATGGTTTGTGGAAATTTTCACGCTTACTATGGGATAGCG
>JANMEE010000308.1:0-3607 GCA_031376645.1 Dolichospermum sp. OTE_75_concoct_329_sub
CTTTCAAAATAGTACGTGGGGACTCCGCGAAACTTGCTGTTTAACAGCTAAACGCCCAAAAGATGAGCCAGTGCGGTATTGGGGTTTCTCCAAGTAAAGCAACTAGCAGTATCAGCACGCACTTTTGTGCAAACGTGTTGAGTTTGGGAACCTGTGCAAACAGGATATTAGGATTGCAAAATTTTAAGAATCTCAGTGGCTTCAGCCCTGAGAGTGTCAAGTAAAAAGTCTATATTAATTAAGTCGCTAGGTTGAGAAAGGGTAATAGGTAATAGGTAATAGGTAATTGGTAATTGGTAATTGCTAAGAGTGTTTACCACTGACAACTGACAACTGACAACTGACTAATAACTAATGACAACTGACCACTGACAACTGACAACTGACTAATAACTAATGACTAAGTATAAATTACCGTATTCCCAAATATTCATAGGCATAATTGCTGCTGTTCCTATGGCTTTAGGTTTACCTGCAAGGGCTTTAGAAGTACAGGTATTACCTAAGAGTCCGCAATTGGGAGATACAATTTCCGTAGTAATTGAGGCAAACGCCCAAGAAAAAATTAGTAATCCCACAGTGACCGTTGGGGAAAAAACATATCCGGCTTTTGAAATTGCACCTCGTCAGTACCGTTCTTTTGTTCCCACAACTCCCTTAGAAAAAGCTGGAGTCAGAACAATTAAAATTTCCGAAGATGGACAAGAACAAAATATATCAGTAAAGGTGCGCGATCGCAAATTTCCTGTTCAACGCATTACCTTACCACCTGGAAAAGCTGGAGTTGATGCTACCGAATATGAACTGAAGCGAGTAAAAGAATTGAAAGCCCTGCAAACACTGGAAAAATATTGGAATGGTGCTTTCCTCGCTCCCAATGCTGGGCGAACATCTACTAAATATGGTGTCCGTCGCTACTACAATGGTGAATTTGCCAAAGACTATTACCATCGTGGCCAGGACTACGCGGGGGGAGAAGGTTCACCTGTAATCGCCCCTGCGGCTGGACGGGTTGCTTTAGTTGGTACAGTCTCTCAAGGATTCCGGGTTCATGGTAACGTAGTAGGCATTGATCACGGTCAAGGAGTTGTTAGCATTTTCATGCACCTAAGTCGTATTAATGTCAAAGAAGGTGATTTTGTCCAAGCCGGGCAAAAAATTGGTGCAGTAGGTTCAACAGGTGCATCTACAGGACCCCATTTACACTGGGGCTTGTATGTGAATGGACAATCTGTTGATCCATTACCTTGGAAAGCTCAAAAAATTGATTAAGTAGGGGCGTATTGCAATACGCCCCTACTTAAGTTGACACCAATGAGCAGTGCTAAACCCCTACCCAACAGTAGCTATTAAGCTAAACAAGCAAACTGAAATCGCTACTGTTGAGAGTGATATCAGGATTACCTAAGTAAGCAAATTCAAACACTGATGTTGCACCTAAAGCAGCACCATTTTGGTTATAGAACAGACTACCAGAGCTTTGACTAAAGACAATACGAGCAGCACTTCCGTCTACTAAATCATTATTTGTCACCACGGCAAAGTCGGTTAAAGCCTGTCCGACAGTATCAGTAATGGCGTTAAAAGTGGTTTTGCTTAATACAATTTGGTCTAATCCTGCTTCAAACTCGCTAATGTAATCAATGCCTAAGCTGGTAGCAAAGACACTAGAGCTTTGAAAGAGATATTTATCATTACCAACTCCTCCCGTTAAGATATCATCACCAAGTCCTCCCCAGAGGCTATCATTACCGCTGCCACCGTTGAGAAGATCATTACCTGCTCCTCCCCACAAAATGTCATCTCCTCCTAGTCCTTGTAGGATGTCATTTCCATCACCGCCAATCAGCAGGTTGTTCTGTGTATTACCCGTGATTCGGTCATTTCCTGTGCCACCGGTGGCGTTTTCAATGACGTTATTGGCAGAGAGAATGAGTTTTAAATTGCTATTAACTGTCTGCAAGGTGCTTACACCTAAATTCACATTTATAGCAGTAGTTGTGCCTGTGAAGTCAAGGGTATCAATTCCACCTGTTGTGGTTTCGATAATTGTGTCAGTTCCTAATGCAGTTTTAGCAACAAAAGAGTATGTATCATTGCCATCCAGACCTGTAAGGGTATTATTAGCACTGTTACCTGTAATGACGTTATTGCCGGCATTACCTGTACCGTTAATCGCTGTTGTTCCTGTTAGAGTCAGGTTTTCCACATTGGCTGGTAGGGTGGTGGTAACAGAAGCAGTCACGGTATCACTGATGGTGGTAGTGACAGTTTTAGTTGTCCCTAATACGGCATTTGTAGGGGAAGTTAGAGACAGAGTAAAGGTTTCATTGACTTCATTTAGGTCATCATTGAGAATGGGGATATTGATAACTTGAGTTTTTATGCCTGGGTTGAAAGTCAGAACTCCTGTAGTGCTGGTATAGTCTGATCCTGCTATGGCTGTACTGTTAGCTGTGGCATATTGGACGGTAATGCTTTGAGTGCTGGCTTTGGAAAGAGTAACCGTATAACTAAGGTTTTGGGGACTTGTGAAACCTTCAACTATCGTTTGGTTAGCACTGAGGTTAATACTAGGTAACAAATCATCGTTAGTAATAGTTCCCGTGACGGCTGTTGTTGTCCCAATAGTGTAATTTGTTCCCGCAACGAGTGTTAAAGCTACTGTTTCGTTAGCTTCAACGGTGGTATCTGCTGTGGGGTTTATGGTTAAAATTGCCGTGGCTGAATCAGCTGCAAAGGTAATGGTTTTTCCTGTGCCTGGGGTTGCCCCTGTATAATCGCTACTGTTTGCTGTCCCCGCAATGCTGTAGTTGACGGTTAAGGCGTTGGTTGTAATATCACGAGTAAAGGTGTAAACTAGATTAGCTGCGCCATCTTCAGTTACACTACTGGGTGATAGGGATAAATTAATGGTAGGGGCGATATTTAGCTTGGTGATAAAGGCATTATTACCACCATTATTAGTCTGTCCATCCAGGTTGCTGCTATAAGTAGAACCACTGACATAAATAGCACCGTTGCTGCCTGTGGTTAGGGCATAGGCATAGTCATCACTGCTACCTCCCAACAGCTTTGTCCAGGACTTGGTGCCATCTGGTAGGTATTTGGTGATAAAGGCATCATAACTACCATTACTAGTCTGTCCATCCAGGTTGCCTAAAGTAAAACCACTAATATAAATAGCACTGTCGCTGCCTGTGGTTAGGGCATAGGCATAGTCAATACTGCTACCTCCCAACAGCTTTGTCCAGGACTTAGTGCCATCTGGTAGGTATTTGGTGATAAAGGCATCAACACCACCATTATTAGTCTGTCCATCCAGGTTGCTATTAGTAGAACCACTGACATAAATAGCACCGTCGCTGCCTGTGGTTAGGGCATAGGCATAGTCACTACTGCTACCTCCCAACAGCTTTGTCCAGGACTTAGTGCCATCTGGTAAGTATTTGGTGATAAAGGCTTCACCATTACCATTATTAGTCTGTCCATCCAGGTTGCTATTAGTATAACCACTGACATAAATAGCACCGTCGCTGCCTGTGGTTAGGGCATTGGCATAGTCACAACTGCTACCTCCCAACAGCTATGTCCAGCACTTGTATCA
>JANMEE010000328.1:0-26439 GCA_031376645.1 Dolichospermum sp. OTE_75_concoct_329_sub
GAAAATTTTAAGTAGGGTGGGCATTGCCCACCGGATAAGAGTTTTGGTGGGCAATGCCCACCCTACGGATATTTAAAAAATCAAATAGGAGTCCTATATGTTGATAATTAGCTTCTAAATTTCCGTTCTAAGAAAGCAATAATTTGTGACCAAGCAGAAGTAGCTGCAACAGCATCATAACGATAACCATCGTCTCTCATAAAAGTATGTTCTGCTTCATAAGCGAAAAATTCATAATGGACTTTAGCATTTTTTAAAGCATTAATTATAGTATGTCTATCCTGTTCAGAAATATGTGGATCTTCAGTTCCAAAAATTAACAACATCTCTCCCTTAATTTCCTCAAATCTTTGAATAGTTTCTGCTACACCTTTACCTAATTTCCCGATAGGAATACCCGTGGGATAACAACAAACAGCCGCTACAATTTCACTTTCAAAAGCAGCGCGAACAGCCAAATGTCCACCAATACAAAAACCCACAGTGCCGATTTTATCAGCAATAACTGAACTGTCATTTTTGAGAAAATCAATTACCGCACGAGTATCAGCATCATATTCAGAAATTAAGGTTCTTCTGGCGTCATCATTACCGCGCATTCTGCCAATATCATTCGGTTCAATCACAGAACCCACAGGTTCAATGCGGTGAAAAATTTCTGGTGCTGCAACCACATAACCAAAACCAGCTAAATAATTAACTAACCGAATTATGGCATCACCTAATTGATAAATATCACTATAAAAAACAATTCCTGGATATTTACCTGCTAATTTAGGAGAAGCAACATAAACCCGCATTAAACTATCATCAACTTTTAAATCAATATTGCGTTTAACGATTTGCATTTTATATTTTTTGGTAATTTGTTAATTTGTAATTCCCAAAATTTAATAATAATCAGCATATTTTAATCAAAAAACACAATTCTCTAAGCCTCTTGTCTCTTACCTTATAATTTTTAACCCCAACTTAACTGAGACTACTAGTGATACCAATTTGATGTGAGACTGCACAGAATCCTGAAATCAATTGATTGATACATCTTCATCTGCGTTCATCTGCGTTCATCTGCATTTATCTGCGTTTAATCTTCTTGAGATTTTATTGTATTTTATGATTCCTATATATATGCGACCAAATTATAGAAAAATACTCCAATAACTAATCCTATCCTCGTTATTTAATTTGCCGAGAAAATTTTGCCCATCCACCTATTCACAAAATTTGAGGCTATGATCAAGATAGAAGAATTGCAATTGTAGTTAATGTTGATTGTTTCCAGTCTCAAGACTGAATTAATTAACACATAAGGAAATAAGTATGAAAAATCAAAAATGTCCCACTTGTCAAGGTGAGTTAGAAACTAAGCAAATCGAAAAAATGTTAAAAGGAGGGAATAACACTGCCGTTATTCAAGTAGAAGCAGAAGTTTGTGCAAAATGTGGAGAAAAGCTCTATAAACCAGACGTTGTTAAGCAATTTACTCAAATTCGTGCCAAACTTAGAAACCAACAAACAGAAGATTTTCAGGTTATTGGTCAATCTTTCCGCATTTCCGTCTAATTTAGGACTTACGCAAAATATCTCTCAAATCCTCTTTCATTAGTGTCCTTCGCTCCTATATCCCTCCGGGACGCTTCGCTAACGTGGTTCATTCTCTTGTGACTTGTGCATAAGTTTGATAACCCCACATCCTATGAAATTATTTTTTGACTCGAAGAATGGGTGGCCCGGGATTCGAACCCGGAACAAATCGGTTAAAAGCCGAGTACTCTACCGTTGAGTTAGCCACCCTTTTGCTGTTTTTCCAACTTTATCAATATACCATCAACAGCTATGGTTTTGTCAAGGGGTTTCTAGAAAAAATTTGCAGTTAATTGGAAAGAAGCAGTACAACTAGCTCCTGGTGCTAACACTGTCAGGTTTTCACCAGTGTTGAAAGCATTGCGGGTGGCACTCCAAGGCTCTAGACAGTAGAATTCTTTGCCCTTAACAGTCCAAAAAACCAGCCAGGTAGAGAAATCATCATAGTCCAGGGTTAGCTTCAACTTGCGGCTGTTATCTGTCACAGAAGCAGATTTACTGGTAAGTCCTCCAAAGGCAAAATCAATTTCATCTTGGTTAAAATCGAATTTGCCGTTAAAAGCGTGAAATTCCTTGGTTTTGTTATCTTGATACTCTCCAGAGGGAAGTTCAACTTCTAGCTGATTTTTATCCCCGCAGAGGAAATAAGGGTGGAAACCAGAGGAAAATGGCATGGGTGTAGATGACAGATTTTTATATTCCTGACGCACCGTTAAAGTATTACCTTGGAGTTCATAGGTAAAAGTCAGTTGAAAATCAAAAGGATAAACTGCCTTTGTTTGGGCATTGCTGTTGAGAACAACAGTCAAACTAGCTTTATCTTCTGTGTTTTGCTCTGTTGCTGTCCAAGGCAATTCACGAGCAAAACCATGTTGTTTGATAGTATACTGTTTTCCGTCAACACTGTAAGTATTATCAGGTAAATTACCGCAAAGAGGAAACAAAATTGGATTGCCACCTCTGACACTCAAATCAGGATGAGTAAAGCGTTCAGCATCTAAATAAAAAATTTCTTGATCTTGAACACGCCAACGAGTAATGATACCACCTCTTTCTGGGACAACTTCTATTTGTGTACCAGCGGTTTTATCAGACAGAATGTAGGTTTTGTATTGTTGTTCTTGAACGTCAATGGTAAACATAGTTAGTAGGGGCGCAGGGCCTGCGCCCAGTTATTAGTCATTAGTGATTGGGAATTGCAAAACACTTACCTATCCCCATTACCCAATTTACACGTCTTCAGCAAAAATAAAGCGATATAACTCACTCGGGTCTGGTTCAGGGCTACTTTCAGCAAATCTAACTGATTCGTCAATTACAGCCTGAATTTTCTTTTCCACATCTTTGAGTTCTGCTTCTGTAGCTAGATTTTGTTCCAGCAAATAAGTAGCTAACTTCTTAATGGGGTCACGAGCAAACCAAAATTCTTTTTCTTCTTTGCTTCGCATTTCGTCTGGGTCAGCCAGGGAATGACCTCGGAAGCGATAGGTCATGGCTTCAATTAGAGTTGGACCTTCTCCAGCCCGAGCGCGGGCTACGGCTTCTTGAGCCACTTGTCGCACTGCTAAAACATCCATTCCGTCTACTTCCACACCCACCATGTTAAACACACTGGCTTTTTTGTAGATTTCTGGTTGGGAAGTTGCCCGTTCGTGAGACATACCAATTGCCCACTTATTATTTTCTACCACAAATAGAATTGGCAGTTTCCATAAAGCCGCCATATTCAATGTTTCAAAAAATTGGCCGTTGTTTGCAGCACCGTCACCAAAGAAGCAAGCGGTCACTTGGTCGGCGTTTTTGTCTCCGAGAACTTCCCGACGGTATTTAGATTGAAAAGCCGCACCAGCAGCTACGGGAATCCCTTCGGCTACGAAAGCATAACCACCTAATAATCGGTGTTCAGCCGAAAACATATGCATTGAACCACCGCGCCCTTTACTGCAACCTGTGGCTTTACCAAATAATTCTGCCATGACTTCTCGTGCTGGTACTCCTGCACTCAAAGCATGAACGTGGTCACGGTAGGTACTGGAAACGAAGTCTTCACCGGGACGCATTGCACCTTTGACTATGCCACTACAAACTGCTTCTTGTCCATTATACAGGTGGACAAAACCGAACATTTTTCCTCTATAATACATTTCAGCGCATTTATCTTCAAATAAACGCCCTAATGTCATGTCTTCGTATAAGCCTAGTCCTTCTTCTTTGGTGATTTGGACTGTGGCAGTATTAAATGTGGGTAACGTGCGCTCTTGAGCCATGCTTATGAAGTATCCCTATCGTAAAAGTTAAAGTTAAGTTGGTCTTAGGTAAAGTTAGCTATAAATCAGCCACGGTTGACAAGAGTAATTATCAAACCTCATTTTAATATGTTAGCAATCAGGATTACTGGCTTTCTGCATAGCTATTAACAATTAACGTAATTTCATCACGTAAGTTAAGATGTAGCTGCATGAAATAATATTTTCAGAATAATTAAACGCAGATAAACGCGGATAAACACAGATAAATACTGATAAATTCATGACAACTGACTACTAACAACTGATCACTGACAATTATTTACCGATGAGTTTGACTAATCCAATCCCCCCAAAGTATAGTCCTAAAACTGCACCTGCTAAAAGACTTTGGGTAAGAGGGTCTGTGGAAGGTGTCAGCACTGCTCCTAAAATTACTGCTGACATAATTACATAACGCCAACCTTTTAACATGATCTGTGAAGAGACTATTCCTAAAGTAGCCAGCAAAACTTGAATCACTGGAACTTGAAATGCTAGTCCTGTGGTAAATAACAATAACAGCACAAAGTCAAAATACTTATCAATTGACCAAATCTGCTCAACAACATCAGCACCATAGTTAATGAAGAACTGCAACGCGGCAGGGATGAGTGCTAGATATGAAAAAGCCAACCCAGCGACAAATAGGAAACTTGACCCTAACACTACAGGAATGACTAACCGCCGTTCCCGCAATGTGAGTCCAGGAAGTACAAACTGGATAATTTGATAAAGAATGAAGGGAGTAGCCAAGATTAAACCACCGTAAGCTGCAACTTTCATGGAGACGAAGAAAAATTCTCCTGGAGCTAATTGCAGAAATTTAACACCTTTTGCGGGAATTTCTAGTAACTGCACTAGGGGTTTAACTACGATAAAACAACCGACAACGCCCACTACTACCACTATGAGGGAATAGAAAATTCTCTGCCGCAATTCCTCCAGGTGGTCAAAAATGGACATTTCTACTTCACCTGGTAATTCATCCAGCGGGTTAATAGATGCTTCTGGGTCTAAATCGGGGGAATTTATGGTATCTACGTCTTGTGAAGAGGTCATGGTTAGCAGGTGGGAAACATTTGTTAGGCAATCTTCGTTCACTATTTTATAAGGAATCCGTCTAAAAACGCTTGAAGTTCTAATTAACTCAGGAAAGTAGCTATAGTTATTTTTGGTAGCATTTGTATCTTCATTTTTATTTTACGTTTGTAATTTGATTCTCGAAAAAAGTATTAACTACTACAAAACTTTTTTTGGCGTTCCTAAATTATTATTACTTGATGAATAAGTATTAACTGCATACCAAATATAATTGATGAATTGTTAACTAGCTGTGTAGTTTGTTAAATATGGATTTTTTATGCTTTTGAAAGGATAATCTATATTTGCGACTAAAAGCAAATGTATTATGAATTACATTTTTGCCCGTGTAGACGAATAATATTTATATTTGTTTCTTGTCAAAAAAAGTTTTTTTATCCGGATTTTCCTCAGAATAATTGTTTAAGTATAAAGAACGTTATCTTGTGGTTAAATTCACTTTGCCAGGGGGGTAAGAGTGAATTTAGCAATCACAGATCTAATTTTGATCTGTGAATAAATGAAAACGACAACTTGTTTATCTTCGTTGGGCATAAATCAAAGATGTACTAGGGTGAAAATTCAGTAAAAATCTAGATTTACTGTCGCACTGAATAGACAGGGATATACTAATGCGCCTTAAAGTTGCACGATTTGTAGTGTCTGATTTGAGACTACAGACAGATTTTTCTGGCAATTTTTAGACCTATTAGCAGATTAATAAGTTTTCACAGTTAGTCAAGATGATGTTGCTGATTACGCAATAGCAGTCTGAATTGAATTTTGATATGAAAAAAACAATTGGTATAGGACTAATGGTATTGTCAGTCTATCTGTACAATTCCAGTGCTTGTTTTGCAGGGAATAAGCTGTCCAGAGGAAGTACGGGAGTAGGAATCGAAAAGAATACTCAATCACAGTTAGTGGTTGTGATGTCTGCTAGAGATGAGCAATCAGGAGATTGCATTCGTAAAGGTAACTGCAAGGATTAATATTCTTTTATTGCAACGTAATAATTGCAATTGAAGCTAAGTAATTAGCTGATGAGGTTTTTTTCTCAATTTTCAATATTGTATAGCAATCCTCAATGATTTCTAATAGCTTGCGTGGCGTAGCCATAAAATAGTCAGTAGTGTGTATGGGTAATGGCTACCAAAATCTGCCTACGGTGGGCATTGCCCACCCTACAGTACAAGCTATCAGGAATCAGATAGGAGTCCTATGTATATTTGGGGTGGCTTCGGTGGAGGAGTTATCCAAATATTATCTATGCTTGTTTATCAGGGGCTACTACTTCTTTTGTCATGTTATCTATATTACCAATATAAATATTGACGCAGCTAAATTGTTGTGTTAATCGCGTTGGCTGAGGTTGTGAAAAAAAAAGATAAAATTAGTTGTGTTTCTATACCCAGTTATTGCGGATAAGTCTCATTTTCTACTGTAAAAGAGATTGTGACAGATTATCTCATGACCATGACAGCGTGAATTGAATTTTTTATGCTTCTTAACTTAGAAAGATTTTACCAAGCCTGTAATCCTTCCCGGCCGTTGATGATTGAGAATGTAGACGACCGCAGGTATTATATTGATTTTACTTCAGTGCGTGGTGGGAAAATTATTGCAGCCTTGTTGCGAACTATTACTAAAATTTCCCCAAATATGCCAACCTGTCAGTTATTTACCGGACATTTGGGCTGTGGAAAATCTACGGAACTATTAAAGCTCAAAGCAGAGTTGGAAGCAGAGAATTTTCATGTTGTCTATTTTGAGTCTACCCATGTTTTAGAAATGGTAGATATAGATGTTACAGATATTCTATTAGCGATCGCCGGTTTAGTCAGTGAAAACTTGGAAGCGATGAACCTTCGTGTTCAACCGAGTTACTTTACCAAATTATTTAGTGAGTTGGTAGATTTTTTGCAAACGCCCTTAGAACTGGGGTTAGAAGCGGAATTATCGGTAGGTATTGCTAAAATTACGGCCAAAACAAAAGAAAGCCCACAGTTACGCAGACGGTTAAGAGACTATCTAGAACCGCGCACAGAAAATATCTTACAATCAATTAATAAAGAACTATTAGACCGTGCCAATCTAGAACTAAAAGCTAGAGGTAAAAAAGGATTAGTAGTCATTGTAGATAACTTGGATAGGGTGGCAACTCGTCCCTTACCTTCTGGGCGATCGCTACCAGAATACTTATTCATTGATCGAGGAGAACAACTACGAAAACTGAATTGCCACATAGTTTACACAATTCCCTTAGCTCTCACCTTTTCCAATGATAGTGCCGAACTACAACATCGTTTAGGGGGTGGAGTCGCACCAAAAATATTACCAATGATTCCTGTGCGGCAACGTTCTGGAGAAATTAATACCGAAGGACTGGGATTAATGCGACAAATGGTATTAGCAAGAGCCTTTCCTCTCATATCATCAACAGAGCGTTTAAATTTTGTTACCCAATTATTTGATCATCTAGAAACGCTGGATCGTTTGTGTCTGATTAGTGGTGGTCATGTCCGTGACCTATTAGGATTACTATTTGATTGTTTACGAGAACAAGATCCACCTTTTGACCGTAAGTGTGTAGAATTAGTCATCCAAAGACAACGAGATTACCGAGCTAATGCCATTGATATGGATGAAAGTGAATTAATCTTGCAGGTAATCCAAGATCAACGGGTGAGAGGCAATGTAGAGTATGATATTTTATTACGGAGTTTATTCGTATTTGAATATCGTGATCACCAGGGTGTTTGGTTTGCACTTAACCCAGTTTTAGCAGAAATCGAAAAATTTAAATTATGGTTAAAAGACAGCAAGCAGAGAATCTAATCGCTGCTAATGGACAGTCTTTGCGTAGTTTAGAAAGAGCAATTACCTTTTCCAAAAATCAGTTTTCAGTCATTTTGCTCTGCTGTAACTACGAATTTCTGCGTGAGATAATACTACAACAACTAACAGTTAATGGTTGGGGAGATGAGCGTATTCAAAGTATCACGTTAGCTAAAAAAACTACAAGTTTATATACAATAATTCAATCACAAATTACCATTAACCAACCTGCTGGATTAATGATCATGGGGTTTGAGTCAGTTTATGAAATAGATGATCTCCTGCGTTCCATTAATCAAGTCCGAGATGAATTTCGTAAACGTTATCAAATCCCCATAATTTTTTGGATAAATGATGAAGTTTTACAAAAAATTGTCCGATTAGCTCCAGATTTTGCTAGTTGGGCAGCTACACCAATTAGATTTGAAATGACTTCTAGTGGATTGCTAGAGTTTCTCCAACAGGAAACTGACGATTTATTTACTAGAGTTTTACAAAGTAATTATACTCAAGGTAATCATCTTACCTTAGAACAAATATGGGTGAGTAGCGACCAACTCCATTATGCAATTAAAGAATTGCATAACCGGGGAATGAGAATAGCAGCAGAATTAAATGCTAATTTAGAGTTTATTTTTGGCATAGATGATTATGTAAATAATCGCATTAATGATGCTTTAAATCATTTTCAGGAAGCTTTAATTTTTTGGCATCAGCAAGAAGAATTAAAGGATATAGAACATCCAATTTATGGAGAAACAAATCCTGCTGATTCTGATCGTATTTATCAGTTAAAAAAAGCAATTTTATTACTGTATATTGGACTATGCTGTTGTCGTATTTCTGAGCAAGAAAAAAAGGTAAGTGAGAGATATTGGCAATCAGCTAAAACATATTTTCAGCAATGTTTACAAACTTTAGAGATTGCTGGATATCCAGAGTTAGTATCGAAATTTATCGGGCAATTGTCGGAAGTTTTATATAATTTAAAATCATGGGCAGAATTACAAATTATCGCTCAAAAGTCTCTAGAATTACATCAAATATATGGTAGTAAAATTCAATTAGCTAGTGATTATGGTTTTTTAGCACAGGTAGCTATACATAATTCACAATGGATGCAAGCTAGTATTTTTGGACATATATCATTACTAAAACTGGAAGAAGCAAAAAATCACCAAGAATCAGATCATTATTTATTTCCTCTACTATTAGAACAAATTTATTTATTAACCTTAGCAAAAGCACTTAATCATCTAGAACAAATCACAGTAGCAGGAGAATATATAGATAGAGCATCTCAACAACTATCATTAGCTTTAGAAAGTAGTGAACATCAATATGATGCCCATCGTTATATTCGCTTATTGCAAGATCTCAGATTATTATACTTTCAAATAGGACAATATCTTCAAGCCTATATTATTAAACAAAAACTCCGTTCTGTAGAACAACAATATGGTTTTGTTCCATTTATTGGCGCTGGACGGTTACAACCACAAAGACAAGTCACTAATCCCGCTTTAATAGCTACATTTGGTAATAGTAGTATAGCTTTAGAAATTGCTGCTTCTGGCAGAGAATATGATGTTAATAACTTAATTGGTAGAATTAGTCGGGCTGACCAAAAACTAATAGTTATTCATGGACAGTCAGGGGTTGGTAAAAGTTCTACCGTTACTGCTGGCTTAGTTCCTGCACTGCAAAACCGAGCTATTGGTGATCAAATTGCTGTACCAGTTGTCCTACAAGTATATACAGATTGGTTAGAAGAATTAGGGAAAGCTTTTACCAAAGCTATGTGGGAACTGCGAAAAACATCAACTATGGAAACAGAATCTCTATCTGATGTTTCTACAACCACAACTATTAATAGCATTTTGCAACAATTACGAGAAAATGCCGATAATCATTTAATTACAGTTTTAATTTTTGACCAATTTGAAGAATTTTTCTTTGGTTATACAGATATTAATGAAAAACAGGCATTTGATCAATT
Organism: Dolichospermum sp. OTE_75_concoct_329_sub; assembly: GCA_031376645.1. GTDB lineage: Bacteria > Cyanobacteriota > Cyanobacteriia > Cyanobacteriales > Nostocaceae > Dolichospermum. The sequence continues at coordinate 9,793 of JANMEE010000328.1, forward strand.
TATTAGTGATTGTTTAGGGATATCTTTTGTTAAGGTTATTTTAACTTTGCGCGAAGATTATTTGCATCGTCTACTAGATTTTAAATATCTTTCATCAATTGAAGCAATTAATAATAATATTCTTGATAAAAACATTCGTTATCAACTTAATAACTTTTCTCCGGAAAATGCCAGACAAATTATTCAAAAATTAACTGAACGTTCTCATTATCAATCACAACTCAAATTAGAACCAGATTTAGTTGATGCGTTAGTTGCTGATTTGTCTTCAGAACTTGGCGAAGTTCGCCCCATAGAATTACAATTAGCGGGCGCACAATTACAAGATAAGTATATTACTACTCTGGCACAGTATCAACCTTATCGTCCCAATAAATTAATCCAAAGATATATCAAAGAATTAATTAAAGAATGTGGACAAGAAAATGAACGGGCTGCTCTTTTAGTTTTATACTTATTAACCGATGATAATAATAAAAGACCTTTTAAAACCCGTGCAGAACTAACTTCAGAACTCTCTGAATTAGAAGACTCTAGTAAATTAGAATTGATTTTAGATATTTTAATTCGCTCAGGGTTAGTTGTGATATTTCCCAATGTTCCCGAACGCTATCAATTAATTCATGATTATTTAGTCAGTTTAATTCGTTATTTACAACAACAGGAATCGGGATTACAAACACAAATTAATACATTACGGCATAAAGTTATAAATAGTTATCAAGAAATTGAACGTCTCAAAAGTGAATTAAGAAAAACCCAGAACGGCGTTAGTTTAGAACATCCTCACCACCAACAAGGAGATAATTTACTGACAGAATTAAGAGAATTACGCAAGCGAGAAGAAGAAAGTCAAATCCAAATTGAACACCTACGAGCAGAATTAAAAGAAAAAGAGTTGACTGCAAAATTAGCTGATAGCCAAGAAAAACAACGGTTGAGTGCTATTAGATTAAATATTGCTCTGAAAATAGCTTTAACAGCTTCTATTATTGCTATGTTTGGTTTAAGCACTGCTGTAATTACGTCCACAGATAGTGAAATGCAAACTCTAAGTTCATCTAGTGAGGCTTTATTTGCTTCTCAAAAAGGTATTAATGCTCTTCAAGAAAGTTTAAAAGCAGGAAAAAAATTACAAAAAACTCTATGGATAAATTCTTTTACTCAAGAAAAAGTTTTAACTGCACTGTATCAAGCAGTTTATGGAGTCAAAGAGCGTAACCGATTAGAAGGTCATTTATCGGGGGTGAGAATGGTGGTATTTAGTGCAGATAAATCTTTAATAGCCTCAGCTAGTGCAGATACCACAATTAACCTTTGGAATCCTCATGGGATTTTAGTGAAAACTTTATCAGCCCATAAAGATGTTGTGAATAGTGTTAGTTTTAGTCCTGATAGTCAAATGCTAGTTTCCGCTAGTCAAGACAAAACAATTAAACTGTGGAGTCGAGAAGGTAAACTACTAAAAAATTTAGTAGGTCATACATCTGTAGTCAATAGTGTTAGTTTTGATCCTGATGGTCAAATTATTGCATCTGCAAGTACAGATCAGACTATAAAATTGTGGAATAAAGAAGGTAAGTTACTAAAAACTTTAATAGGTCATAAAGATGCTGTTTTAGCTGTAGCTTGGTCTAGTGATGGTAAAATTCTTGCTTCTAGCAGTGCTGATAAAACCATAAAATTGTGGAGTCGAGAAGGTCAATTATTAAAAACTTTATCAGCCCATGAAGATGCTGTTGTTGCTATAGCTTGGTCTGATGATAGTAAAATGATTGCTTCTGCAAGTTTAGATAAAAAAATCAAATTATGGAGTCGAGAAGGTCAATTACTCAAAACTCTTTCTGGACACAGTAGCGGTGTCCTCAGTGTTAATTTTAGCCATGATGGTCATACTCTCGCATCTGCTAGTATGGACGAAACAGTTAAAATCTGGAGTCTTGAAGGTAACTTACTCGGAACTCTACGAGGACATAATGGTTGGGTATATCATGTTAATTTCAGTCCTGACGGATTAACTTTGGCATCTGCTGGTAGAGATAAAACTATTATTTTGTGGCGGTGGGATAGTCTGATTTTACGTAATCCCCAAGCCAATGATGATTTGGTAACAAGTATTAGTTTTAGTCCTGATAGTAATACTATTGCCAGTGCTAGTCGAGATACAACCATAAAAATCTGGAATCGAGAAGGTAAATTACTCAAAACTTTAAATGGTCATAATGATCAAGTTTGGGGTGTAGCGTGGTCGCCGGATGGTAAAATTATTGCTTCTGCTAGTCAGGATCAAAAAGTCAAATTATGGAGTCGAGAAGGTCAATTACTCAAAACATTATTGGGTCATAATGATACAGTTTTAGCTGTAGCGTGGTCGCCGGATGGTAAAATTATTGCTTCTGCTAGTAAAGATAAAACAATCAAATTATGGAATCGAGATGGTAAATTACTGAAAACATTATCTAGTCATGCTGGTGCTGTTAATTGGGTTAGTTTTAGTCCTAATGGTAAATTTTTAGCCTCTGCTAGTGATGATGAATCAGTGAAAATATGGGCAAGTAATGGCGAAATGATCAAAGATTTAACTGGTCATACTCGCAGGGTAAATGGTGTAGCATGGTCACCTAATGGGAAATTGTTAGCTTCTGTTAGTCTTGATAGTACCGTCAAAATTTGGGATGAAAATGGTCAATTAAAGCAAACGCTCATGGGATATGGTGATGGTTTTATTAGTGTTAACTTTAGTCTAGATGGTAAAACTTTGGCAGTCAGCAGTGATAATAAAATCAGGCTGTGGAATCAAGAAGGTGTTTTACTGATGGTTTTAAAAGGTGATGCAGAAGAGTTAAGCAGTGTTAGTTTTAGTCCAAATGGTAAAATATTGGCTGCTGGTAGTGGTCAAGGTCATGTAATTTTACGGAAGTTGTCAGATATTAAATTAGAAAGTTTACTGAAAAGTAATTGCAATATATTAAAAGATTATCTACGATATAATCCCAATATAACCAGAAGCGATGCCTATAGAGAGCAAAATTATCGCACTCTATGTCAAAGCGATTAGACATAGGAGTGAAAATTAAATGTGCGTTTCATTGAACCTTTGTAGAGACGTTCCATGGGTAGGGATTCTCGGCTCTACATTTTTGAGAATAAATTATAATTTTTAATTAGAGAACTCCAAAAAATAAATTATCCAATATTGTGGTATGGGCATCTGGTTCCCTCCTAGTAGTCTGTCAAATAAATTTTGACGGATAAGAAACGAACCACGAAGGCACGAAGGACACGAAGGAAGAAGGAAGAAAGAAGAAGGAAGAAGGAAGAAGGAAAATGGCAACGAATGAACCCGTCAATTAGTTCTTGACAGACTACTAGTATTATTAGGGAACCAGATGCCCGCACCACAAGAAATTTTGGGATATTTTTTTAATTGGAAGTCTCTTACTCTCTTTTAGCTATCTTTTAGCAAATTAAAACTCTTTTATGACTATGCAAATTAATTTTTTACCAGATGATATTACTGTTAATGCCGAAGTTGGAGAGCCGTTGTTAGATGTCGCGGAACGGGCTGGAGTATCAATTCCTACTGGCTGTTTGATGGGGACTTGTCACGCTTGTACAGTAGAATTAGATGATGGAGAAATTATCCGGGCTTGCATTACCGCAGTTCCACTAAGAAAAGATAAACTCATAGTACATCTTTTTAGTGATCCAACTTGGTAATTATCTATGCAGCAATCTGATTCTCGGAATCACCACGATTTTATCCGTCAACTGATAACTTTAGTCGCTATTGTCGGTTCTTTCGTGGTAAATGTAGCATCAAATATTTTTCCCCTCAATGGACTCAGTATAGGGGCAATTTCTAATACTTTATTTAAAGATGTGCTGATTATCCCCGCTAACTATGCTTTTGTAGTGTGGGGACTGATTTATTTAGGTTTATTCGTTTTAGGAGGTTATCAATTTCTCCCCCAGAAGAAAAAGGATAAAGATTTACGTAAGATAGGATATTTGCTGGTTATTGCCTGTGTTGCTCAAAGTATTTGGGTATATTTATTTTTATCTAGACTTTTTGCCCTTTCTGTAATAGCAATGTTAGCTATTTTAGCGCCGCTGATCATTATTTATAGTGTTTTAGGCAGTAGCAAAAAGCGTGCATCTTCCAGAAAAAAGTTATGTTTATATACTCCTGTGAGTATTTATTTGAGTTGGATTACTGTCGCAACTGTAGTTAATGTGGCTTGTGCGCTGTATTTTCATGGTTGGAATGGTTGGGGGATTAATAGTCAGGTATGGACTATGATCATGTTGGTAGTAGCTACAACAATTACTACTGTGATTGTCATCAGGTACAGGGATTTTGCTTATACTGCGGTTACAATTTGGGCATTAATAGCGATAGCTATTAAACACAGTAATATTGAGATATTGATGAATCTATCTATATTTTTGGCAGCTATACTGATGTTTCTAGTGATAATTCAAAGTTGGCGCAATTAACAATTATCATCTCTAGAAGGAATTAACCATGGATTTATCGTTTAAAGACATGAAATTTATGATCGAATCTCTTGATAATTTGATGACAAAATACCAAGAAAGAATTAATCAAATTGAAGACTTAGATGAAGTTTCTGATCTAGGCAATGATATAATGTTTTTATTATCTCTTCGTAAAAAAATAGACAATAATTTAAACAATAGTCTTAATCCTAGAAGCGAATCCTTCCATGTTCACAAAATTGGCAGAGGAGTTATTGTTAGCAGAAAAAAGAGTCAAAAAATTATAAGAATACCCAGCTTAAAACACCTAGAACCAATAACAAAGGCATTAACCAATCTCCCCAACGGACATATAAAGTCTGAGTTTGACGAGGGTAAATAGTTTCCGCATGGGTTTCGTAGGTATTATATCCTGATTTCCACATAGTTTGTCCATGAGGATTAATAAATCCTGAATAACCTGTATTTGTTGCCCTCACAGCCCATCTATCAGTTTCAATCGCTCGCATGATATCCTGGGCATGATGTTGATCTGCCATTGCAGCAGTATAATGGGCATCATTAGAAGAACTGAGAATAAATTTTCCACCCTTATTAGCTTGATAACGGAAGTTTTCCGCAAACGCTGATTCATAACAAATACCAACAATTGCTCTGCCAAAAGGGGTATCAAAAGTTTGATTAGCCGTACCAGGAACTTGATGTGCTTCTAGTGGTGATAAACGTTGAATAATTCCCCCTAAAATATTTTCAAAAGGAATATATTCTCCTAATGGCACAAGTTTAGATTTATCGTAACGGCTGGTAATTTCTCCATTACCAAGAACCGTAAATAAACTATTTGTATAACTACTTCCTTTTTCACCAAAAGCACCTATCCAACCTATTACACCCTTTTCTTTAATAGCAGCGAGTAAAGGAGTTTGTGATAAATCACGGGAAAAAATAGGGATAGCGGCTTCCGGGATCAGAACGGCTTGAGCATCTTGATTAGTTAAACTTAAATATCCTTGAGTGTAACCTGTAATCGCTTGACGCAAACCTTCAGGAAGAACCTTAATTTTATTAGGAATATTCCCTTGAATAATCCCGATTTTTAAAGCTGTGCTGGGGATGGGATTTAGGGGGTTACTGTAGAGAATGAAGCCAATAAAATGGGAGGTGATTAATAGTGTAATTGCTAATATTAAGTAAGAGTTAACGAACCGCAAAGGCGCAGAGGACGCAGAGGTTTTTGAGGTCTGTTGGGTGAGACATTCCGCAATTAAGCCATTAAATGCCACAATTACCGCAGTGACAGTATTGGGACCCGAAAGTTGTCCTAAATGGAGAATTACGAGATTTTGCGGTGATTGAGTGTAAGCCAAAGCACTCCACCAAAGAGGACTGGCACTCCAAAGACTTTCTAAACCACACCAAAGGGCTGTACCAAGAAGGACACGTAACCAAGGGTTTCCCTTGTCTAGACGCACCATTAAAGCCGCCCAAATAGAGACTAAGATTCCACCCCAGAGGCTAATAAATGCCCAACACAATAAGGTAATAGTTAAACTGGGCAACCAGGGTACACCCAACCAATCCATTGGATGAATCCCTGTAATCCACGACAGGGCTACTCCGTGATAACCGATACCCCACAGGAGGGTAATGGGCAGGGGGCGGGGGGCAGGGGGATCTGTTTTGGATGTATATTTAATAATTAGTATCCACAGGGGAACAAGGGCAACCCAGGCTAAGAACCATGCACCCATAGGGGCGACGGTTGCACCCATTAACATCCCACTGATTAATGATAAGGTATAACAGGTGACAGGGTTAAAAGTCTTTTTGGGTTTGATTTCTGCCATCTGCATTTTGTTCTATAAGAATTTCAGATCCCCGACTTCTTGAAGAAGTCGGGGATCTTAGTTAGGGGATCTTAGACTATTCTACTTCTTCCAGTTCACCAGTATCACCTGTGTCAGGGGGAACAATTGCCACTCCGGTAATGGCATCATCTTCGTCTAGACGTTGGACTCTGACTCCTGTAGCTGATCTCGATTGGATAGAAATTGCATTCACCGCTTGACGAATAATGATACCGCGATTAGTGGCCATCATGATTTCTTCGTCGCTGTTGACAATTCGCAAGGTGGCTAATTTGTCTTTGGTTTTGCGGTTTTTGAATTTGGTAGCCATTAAACCTTGACCAGCACGGTTTTGCAGTCGGAACTGGGAAACGGGAACACGTTTCCCATAACCAGCCATTGTAATGACTAATACCCAAGGTCCCGTACTGTTGGCATTGCCAACTTCAACGATTTCTTCGGTATTTTCGATTTCCGCAATTTCTGCGGTTTCTACGATTTCTTCTATTTCTGCAATTTCTACGATTTCTGTGGTTTCTTCAAGTTCTGCGGTTTCTTCTATTTCCGCTTCTATGACAATATCCAAGGTATCGAGAATAGCCGCAGGCAAGATATCCATGCCTATGAGTTCATCTTTACCCTTGAGTTTCATGGATTTTACCCCACGAGTTGCCCTACCCAGGGGACGTAGTTGGGAGTGAGTACAGCGGAAGTGAATGGCCATACCTTGACGAGAACCAATAATGATGCTGTCTTCTACTTTAGCTCTTCTCACCCAGCGCAGTTGGTCGCCTTCTTCTAAGGATATGGCAATTAATCCGTTAGCACGAATGTGGCTAAATGCTGCCAATACGGTTTTTTTGATGTTACCGCCTTTGGTGAGCATGACAAGATATTCTTCGCTGCTAAATTCGTCTACAGGGACAATGGAGGTAATTTTTTCTTCTTTGGGAATGGGCAACATTTGCACAATGGGTGTGCCGCGACTGGTGCGAGAACTCACGGGAATTTGATATGCTCTGAGACAGTATACTACTCCGCGATCGCTAAAGAATAAGATACTATCATGGTCGCAGCAGGTTAGGAAATGCTCAATAGTATCATCATCTTTGACCTTAGCCCCAGCTTTACCTCTGGTAGCCCGGCTTTGGGATTCAAAGGTATTGACGGGCATACGTTTGATGTAACCTTGTTCGGTGACAAGAATAATTGCTTTTTCATTGGCAATTAAGTCAATGTCATCTATATCTCCTTCCCCATGGGTAATTACTGTCCGTCGGGGTGTGGCAAAGCTGGTTTTGATTTGGCTGATTTCGGTTTGAATGATTTCTAATACCCGTTCCCGGTTAGCTAAAATATCCAATAAGTCGGTAATTTTAACTTGTAAGTCGTCGTGTTCGAGGCGAATTTTATCGGCTTCTAAGGCTGTTAATCGGCGTAGCTGCATTTGCAGAATTGCGTCTGCTTGCACTTCTGAAAGTCCATAAGTGGTAATTAACTCACCTTTGGCTGTAGGTGCATCTGGTGCATGACGAATTAAAACAATAATTGGATCTAATCGTGATAAGGCAATTAATAATCCTTGCAGGAGGTGATCTCTCTCCTGTGCCTTGCGAAGTTCGTAGCGAGTCCGGCGTTCAATGGAGAGAATGCGGAAATCTAGGAAAACACTCAGGAATTGTTTGAGACGGAGGGTTTGGGGTTCACTGTTGACTAATGCCAACATATTCGCCCCAAAGTTAGACTGTAAAGGGGTTTGTTTATAAAGGTTGTTTAAAACGACACGGGGATAGGCATCACGTTTTAATTCTATAACGATTCTCATGCCGTCGCGATCGCTCTCGTCCCGGATATCGGAAATACCATCAATGCGTTTATCATTCACCAACTCGGCAATTTTTTCAATTAATGCCGCTTTGTTGGTTTGGTAAGGCAATTCGGTGATGATAATTGCTTCCTTGTCTGGACGGTTGCGTTGTTGAAGGGTTTCAATATTAGCAACACCGCGCATGGTAATGGAACCGCGTCCAGTAGTGTAAGCATCTTTAATGCCACTGACTCCCAAAATCTGCGCCCCAGTTGGGAAGTCGGGACCATGAATATGCTGCATTAACTGAAGATCAGTTATTTCGGGATTGTGAATGAGCGCCACTAACCCATCAATTAATTCTCCCAAATTGTGAGGAGGAATATTTGTGGCCATTCCCACGGCAATTCCTGAAGAACCATTTAGCAATAGTTGGGGAATACGGGAGGGTAAAACTGTGGGTTCTTGTTGGGAACCATCGAAGTTATCGGCAAAATCTACGGTTTCAGCTTCAATATCTTGGAGGAGAGAAACACTGGTTAGGGCGTGCAGACGACATTCTGTGTACCGCATTGCCGCCGGCGGATCATTGTCTACTGAACCAAAGTTACCATGTCCACTGATGAGAGGCGATCGCATGGAGAAATCCTGTGCCATCCGCACCAAAGCATCATACACTGCCGTGTCACCGTGGGGGTGATATTTACCCAATACTTCCCCCACCACACGGGCGCACTTTCTAAAGGGGCGATCATGTAGTAAACCCAGTTCGTGCATGGCATAGAGGATGCGACGATGCACAGGTTTAAGACCATCCCTAGCATCTGGCAGCGCCCGACCTACAATGACGCTCATGGCGTATTCTAGATAAGACCGCGACATTTCACCTCGCAAATCCGTCGGGATAATCCTCTCCTGTGAGGTTGTCATAAACTCCAAAACTCCAAAAAATGTAGATTTTAGCTTTCAACTTGACAAAAGACAAAATTATGTCAAATTAACTTTGAATAGTTGTCATATTTTGCTTCAATTCTAACATATTGTCACGCAATTTGCACAAATACTATCCAATCTCCAAAAATAGTAAATTTACAACTTAAGTATAACGACTAAATTCCTAAAAACAATCTGCAAACCTGGGCGATAATTTGCATTTAAAAATAACTTTTAGAAATGAAAACAAACAGTATTTTTTATGATTTTATTCTCAAAAATAAATTTTAAAATCTGATTGTAAGCATTGGCAAATTCTGCTATCTTTATGCCTTCTTGCCTATTCTCTGTTCCCTACTAATATGTAAGAGGTTGTTTGATAGCGTTCACGAAGTGTGCCGTATCCCTGCGGGAGCCGGAGGCATCAGGCATAGCGTGCCGGAAGCATAAAGTGATCTATGATTGCTTACCCCCCTAGTAGTCTGTCAAGAACTAATTGACGGGTTCATTCGTTGCCATTTTGATTCTTCCTTCTTCCTTCGTGTCCTTCGTGCCTATATCCCTCCGGTCCCGTCAGGGATACGTGGTTCGTTTCTTATCCGTCAAAATTTACTTGACAGACTACTAGTAAACTGCGGCGTAAATGAGACAACCATTCCCAATCGCCAAAAATCTTACTCCATCTTACTTTTGACTTTTGACTTTTGACTTTTGACTTCCGCCTTGCGGTGCTAGTCCCCCCGATGTATTGGGGGGAAACCGGAAAATCAAGTCCCCTCACCTTTGCGACGGGGAGGGTTAGGGAGGGGTAAAACAATATTTGATACACCATGAGAGACTTGTTCATTCATCCTCTAAGGATTCAGGAACCAAGGAGTCACCGAGTCAGAAAAAATCAAGCGCCAAGGAAACAGAAATCAGAATAAATTGCCATAATTCTACCTCCAATCTTCTTTCTTTTTTCTGATTCCTATACGAATAATTTCACTAATCAAACAGGATTTCTATAGATTAGTGAGAAGAAGACATTTTATCAAGAAAAATCTTAGTGGTACTATCTTCTACTCTTGTATAAATATAGGTTTCTGGCTGTTTAATTTTTTCAGTTTTGCAGAGTTTTTCAGCCCGCGCCCACAAATCTGCATCCTCTCCATAAGAAATATTATTAAATCCCTTTAATTCAAAAAATATGTGCCTTTTGATAAAGAATGTGGCTCCAACAACACAATCTCTAACATTGATGAGTTTATCGGGTTGAAAATAATCAGGAAGGAAAAATTCTTCTGCAATTTCACATCCACCTTCAATGAAGTCAATCTCTGGATTAGCTTGCATAAATTCCAGCCGTGACTCTAGATGATTGGGTTTATATGTGTCGTCACTGTCAATAAATGTGATATAGTTACCAAAAGATGCTTGACTACCCGCATTTCTGGCAAAAGCTGCTTTCCGATTTTGATGTTTAAGATAACGAATATTATTAAATTTTTGTAAGTAATCATTGACAATTTCAAAAGTATTATCTTGACTACCATCATCAACTACAATTAGTTCAAAATCTGGAAAAGTTTGTTGAAGTACGCTATTTATGCAATCGGTTAAGTATTTTGCCCGATTGTAGGTACATAGAATCACAGAAATTGTAGGTTTTGGGTTGAAATTTATACTAGGCATTTACTGAAATTGAACAAAAGTTCCTTTGAATTGAGCATAACTTGCATATTATACGTTATTTATCGAACAAAATTCAGGAGTCACCGAGTCAACACCGATTTTTTCACTATTTTATAAAATATTTTATGCCTTCAAATAGCATTTTTTCGATAATATCTGCTGCTTTGTTTAACCCTCCACTATTTTTCAGTATAACCGATATACTATTCGCAGCTTCTTTATAGGTTGAATTAGTTAGTAAAACATTAATTTTTTCAGTTACGTCATAACTATCAAACTTTTGTTTATTCAGCTTTAGACCAACTCCTATATCTACAATCCGTGCTGCATTATAGTGTTGATCTCCAAAAAAAGGTAGAGCTAATATTGGCTTTGCCCAATACAAAGCTTCATTAAGACTATTCATCCCACAATGACTCACAAAAACTCTAACATTAGGATGAGAAAGAACAGCTTGTTGGGGAACAAAATCTTCTATCCGAAAGGAAGATGGTAAATTAGAAATAATATGCTGTTGTTTTTTTGGTAAAGACCAGAGAACTTTCAATTTACTCTTTTCTAGTCCTGCTACTAAGGCTTTAGCTTGCCATTCTTCCATATTTGCAAGAGTACCAAATGCAATATATATGACTCCCTTACCTTCTGGATCATCTGCCAACCATTGACTTAAAGAAGCATCAAGAAGTTCAGGTGTTTTGGAAAAAATTGGTCCAATCATTTGTACCCAGGGAGGTAATGGACGTGAAATTTCAATCCCAAAACTTGTACCTACTATGATTAACTGTTGATGATAAAGATCATTTAACTTTCTATTGCCAGTACATTGGGTGCGAACTTTATTAAGCTTAATATCATTAGGTGCAAAATAAGGAAGTAATAAAATTGGTCTGAGAAAATTCAGACAGCGTTGCCATAAATTCATTTTTATAGAATAAGATGTGCCAAATCGGGGATATTCAGCATTTGTTTTCACAAAATTACCTAAAAACCTACTCTGGACAATGTATGGTATATTCATCTGCTGGGCTAAATCCATCGCTGGAATGACAGCCCGATCAATTATTAACAAATCAGGGCTATGTTTTTCAAAAATAGGAATCAAACTCTTATACATAGGAACATATAAATTTATTAAATGTTCAAAGATCATATTTTCCCCACGCAAAACACTTTGCTCTTGAGAAATATTTTGCCAAGAAAAACCTTTTTTGTTATGTTCAGTGTTTTCAGTTTGCTCGACAATTGATTCCCAAGGGATGAATTCTGCACCTGTCGTAGATATCCATTTTTTTGCAACTTCAGAAATAACAAAGCTGACCTTATATCCCCTTTCTACTAGCTCTTTAGCTAGGGCAATCATTTGTTTAGTATGTCCCAATAAAGGGAATGAGACAAACATGATATTTTTACTCATTTTTTTATCTAGAATTTATTTTTAATGTGTCCTACTGCTAGTCGCTACTTGTATTATATCATTGTCTTAAACAACGAGAAATATAGTAATACCTTAGAGGGTGTTTGAAAAGTCTAATTTATACCCACCTGGCGACTAGAAGTCGCGGAACCACACAGACAAAACCCACCTTCGTGGGTTAAAGAACCTTAGTTTTTCGTTAGTCCACGCACCATCTGGACTTTGCTTGTGTAGTAGCGTTGGCGAAGCGTGCCGGAGGCATCTTTATATTCGCCCAAAACTTTTCAAACATCCTCTTAGCCAAATCAAAAAAATTCTTGCTTTGTAGATTGGGTTGAGGCACGTATCTCTACGAGACGCTTTGCGTTCGCAGAGCGTAGTTAAGCCATAACCCAACAAAGCAAAAAAATGGCAAAGGTATTGTTGGATAATTGTTAATATTCTCCGAATGTCTCAAACAATTTGGCTAACATGACATTAGAAAATATAAATCCCTTGGGATCGCTGAAACGCAACCTATCAGAGACAATCTCCACCCAAGCTTGAGCAAAATATGGTTGCAAACAGCTTTGAATTTTCTCTACTTGATGGTTGCCAAATTTTACGGCTAGGGAATTTAAACTGATGCCTTCGGCTAACCGTAACCCTAACATTAAAGTTTCTAACAAGACATCCACTGCTGGGGTGACTTCGCAATCAATAACAGCACCGTTTTTCAACCATTGGTAATATTCCTGGGTTTTGCGGGGACGGGTAAAGCGTTTACCTTCTATATAGCTGGCTGCACCCATGCCAAAGCCATAATAGGGGCGATTTTGCCAATAAACTCGATTATGCTGGCATTGATGTCCTGGTTGGGCATAGTTGGAAATTTCATAGTGTTCGTAACCTGTATCTGTTAGGTTTTTTTGCCCCAGTTGATACATTTTGACTGTAGTTTCATCTGTAGGTAAGGGATGATCTCCCGGTTTGTAATAACGATTGAAGGCTGTTCCTGGTTCAATGGTCAGGTCATAGATGGAAATGTGAGTTGGTGCGGCTGTTACTGCTTGGGTTAGGGAATCTTGCCATTGTTCTAAGGTTTGATGCGGTAAGCCAGAAATTAAGTCTAAGCTAAATTCGGGAATCTCGACTTGGTGAATTAACTCTATAGCTGTAAAAATATCTTTAAGTGTATGCGATCGCCCAGCAGCTTTTAACAATTCTTCCTGGAAGGCTTGCACTCCTAAACTGACGCGATTTACACCTGAACTGCGATAACCACTGATATGTGCTAAATCAAACGTCCCTGGATCAATTTCCATCGAAATTTCGACCTGAGCAGCAAGCCCAAATTGCTTTTCTAAGGTTGTTAGTATACATTGCAATTGTTCAGTTGATAACAGAGAAGGAGTACCACCACCAAAAAAAATTGTTTCTAAAGGCTGACCATAAATGGGTGCAATTCTGATTTCTTGACATAAAACTTCAACATATTCGCCAATTGTCCCAGAATTTTCGCCTCGTGAGTTATCTCCCACCACAAACACGGGAAAATCACAATAAAAACATCGTCGCCGACAAAAGGGAATATGTACATAAGCAGAACTGGGAATCCCCCAACCAATATCTTGTTGACTCATTTGCAGAAATAGTGAAGTTAATGGGATTTGAAGATTAAAAATAATGAAAATGAGGAGTTTGTTGACAACTTGTTATCCTTTTTCCCTAAAATTAAAAATAATATGCAGTAAAAACCCTTTGGTTATAATGTTGGCATATTCTGTCTGCCTGAGCAGCTAATATTATTCCATCACCAAAAAGGACTCAAGCAAGCGGACTTTACTCTATCAAATAAATATCGTTGTAGGAACACAACACAATCATGCTGGATGTCATTATTATTCTCTCATTTATCTTGGCAGCGGCGGGAATAGGTTATTTCAGCACTGATCTACTTCCCCCAGGTACTCTTGATGGAGTCACTAATCTAGATGCGTTGCGTCTAATTTTAGCGGCCTTTGCGGCTATTGTCGGTGGTGCAGTCGGGCTGAGTTTCCAGATTACATACCGTCGTCTCGAGTTACAAGTTCGAGAACAACCTCTAGAAGTCATTTTAACCCGTGCCATTGGCTTAGTAATTGGGCTATTACTTGCCAATCTCATGTTGGCACCGCTATTTTTATTACCCATTCCCCCAGATTTTGGCTTTATCAAACCTCTTGTCGCTGTTGTTGGTAGTATTATCCTCTCTGTCACAGGGATGAACTTAGCAGATACTCACGGACGAGGTTTGTTAAGATTAATTAACCCCAATACTGTGGAAAGTATGGTAGTGGAAGGAACTCTTAAACCTGCGAATACTAAGGTTTTAGATACTAGCTGTATTATAGATGGACGAATTGAAACATTACTAGAAACAGGATTTTTAGAAGGGCTAATTCTTGTCCCCCAATTTGTTTTACAAGAATTACAACAAGTCGCTGATGCGAGTAAGGATATAAAACGAGTGAGAGGAAGAAGAGGACTGGAAATCCTCAATCGGATTCGAGAAACTTACCCAGATCGCATTTTAATTAATCCTGTAGACTATGACGATATTGCCACAGTTGATGCCAAATTAGTCCGGTTTGCTCAAGAAATCAATGGCACATTATTGACTAATGATTATAATTTGTCTAAAGTTGCCAGTGTGCAAAAAGTCCCAGTTTTAAATGTTCATGATTTAGTCAATGCTGTGCGTCCGACTTATTTACCTGGTGATTATCTGGATTTAAAAATTCTCAAAGGAGGAAAAGAACCAAGTCAAGGAATTGGCTATTTAGACGATGGCACAATGGTGGTAGTGGAAGAAGGCAGCGGTTATGTTGGGGGTGAATTACGGGTAGTAGTTACTAGCGCTTTACAAACTTCCGCTGGCAGGATGATTTTTGCTAAACCCCAAGCTTCCGCATTAGCGTGAGGAATATGGTGGGAAAAATTAGAGTTAAATTATGTAATCGGTGTGGACAATCTGCGCCGATTTTGTATTATTTTTGCTATAGCAGGGGACAGGGAATAGGGAATAGCGATATATTTAATGCAGATTATGGGCAGAAATGCGATCGCGTCCCTGTTGTTTAGCATAGTAAAGCTCTCGATCTGCTCGTGCTACTAATTCATCAGGCTTTAATTCTGAATTGGGTATGATGGAGGCAATACCTAAACTAACTGTAATAATAGGTTTAACCTTTGAATACGCGTGGGGGATATTCAGAAGAGAAATTTCTTGCTGGATTTTTTCGGCTACGACAATTGCTCCCTCTAGATTGGTATTAGGAAGAATGATCGCAAATTCTTCACCGCCATAACGCGCTAACAAATCAGAGGAGCGAGAAATAACTTGTTGCATGGCTTGAGCGACTCTAAGCAAACAATCATCTCCAACCAAATGACCATAATAATCATTATATTGCTTGAATTTATCAACATCTACTAAAATAAGTGAAATTGGACGAAATTCACGCATTAGCCGCAACCATTCTATTTGTAAGTGAAAATCAAAGCAGCGGCGATTCGCTATTTGAGTTAACCCATCTATATTTGATAATATTTCTAATTTATGATTTGCCTCTCTTAGTTCCAATTCTATGGCTTTGCGTTCGCTAATATCTCTGGCTACGGCGATCGCAATTTTGCCTTCACCAAAGGGATTTGAGGTTAAATTATAGGAAAGGGAAAAATATACAGGCTCACCGTTAACTTTTTTCAACTCTATTTCAACTTGTTTCGTTTTGATAGCATCTGAGTTAGCAATAAAATTTAGAGTCTCTTGAGCCATCAGCGGATGTCCCAGTTCATACAAATTTTCCCCTATACTACAAATCCCAATTCCGTCTAATCCACAAGATGATTTATTCACAAACAGGAGTTTACCTGAAAGATCGACAATAAATATGCAATCACTAATATGACTAATGGCGTGCAATAACAATTGTGTTTGTTGGGAATTGCGTTTGTATTCCAGAGCCTTTTCAATCGCTGCTGGTAAAACTTTCAGATAGTTGTGATCTGGATCTTTGATTAGATAATCATAAGCACCTTGGTGGATGATCATTGCTGCTGTTTCTTCGTCACCACTACCTGTAGTAACAATCGTGGGAATGCCCTGATTCGCTAAAATTGGGAGAAGTTCTTCAGAAGTTCTATCTTCTAAGTTGTAGTCTAAAATTGCAATATCAAATTTTTTAACTTTAATCCATTCATGTCCTTCGGCTATTGAACCTGCAATTACATAGTTATAGGACAGATTCATTCTAGCAACTTCTCGTCTGAAAGCCAGAACGTCAATGAGATTATCTTCCACAAGTAACAGGCTGGTTTCAGTGTTTTGATTCATATATAGAGCCTATAATGATTCAGGATATTCGCACAATAACCAATATTCGTAGACCTTTTTGAGTGCGGATATAAACTCTGAAAAGTCCATTGGCTTGACAATATAACCAGCG
>JANMEE010000340.1:0-5861 GCA_031376645.1 Dolichospermum sp. OTE_75_concoct_329_sub
CAATTCACGAAAGCTGTCACGATTACATACACATGAGCAAAGGCGCAAGCTAAGAACATCGGAAGCTGGGTGCGGTGAAAGTCGCACGCCCAGATTTAACAGAGAGGAGCGCGGGATCATACCCGCCTTCGACTCTACCAAAGTTGAAATTATTGGAGAATGTTTAAAAAACCAGAGTTCCGTCTATTAACCGGAAAAGGATGATAAGTACCAGGACAGAATTAATTACATATTGGTTACTTACCAATTCTTTGCCAGTCAAAGATTTCAGCCCCAATTTTTGTGTAATTAATTTTGTCCAATTACTTAGCCCGGATTTCTCACCAAATCCTCAAACCCTTATAAGAACGGGGTTCTGGGTTTCCATATTGCATAAAAAATCGACACCGTGAAAAATGCCTGAAACCGTTTCTCTATAAGGATTATATAGATTGTGGTCGCATTCTTTGTGAGAAATGCGGGTTAGCCATAACTTTTCTGGCTATCATCCCAAATATGGGTGGATAGCCAGAAAAATTCGGTGTAATAGATGGGTATTGACGATATCAAGAACTTTTCTTGATATACGGAAACGACGGAAACGTTCCTTATATAGTTAGACAGCAAAAATATTCGTAAAAACGTGAAAAACGATGAAACGACTTTTGATTTCTCTAGTAACCTCTAGTAGCTTATTAGTTCTTGCTCTCAGCGCTCATGCTGCTCCAGCACCTTCCAGACTGATTGGTTTTACAGGCAAGTGTTTAGATGCCGACTCTAATCAGAATGGTGCCGATGGTTCTACCATACAGATATGGGATTGCTTGAACCCTGGATTGAATCAAAAGTGGAAAATTAATGGTCCTTCAATTGAGTCAGTTGCCTATCCTGGCAAGTGTTTAGATGCTGACTCCAATCAGGATGGTGCCGATGGTTCCAAAGTGCAGCTTTATAGCTGTACCAATGTAGGAAATCAAAGATGGAAATTTAATGGTCGTTTCATTGAGTCAGTTGCCTATCCTGGCAAGTGTTTAGATGCTGACTCTAATCAGAATGGTGCCAATGGTTCTAAAGTGCAGCTTTATAGCTGTAACGGTGGAGCAAATCAAAGATGGAAAATTCAGTAGATACTTGTAGCTCTGATGCCAAGCAATTCTCCGTATGAGATGCTATGTGATCGCCTCTCCCAATGCGATCGCTAGTATTGTCTTGTGCTTGATTAACTGTGATTAACTGCGATAGCGTAAGCGCTGACTTGTCAGTTCGCTAATATTTGGTTAATGCGATAGCGAAGCGGGACCTAGGAATCGCTCAAAATCCATTGTCTTGTGCTTCCTTAACTGTGATTAATTGTGATCGCTAATATTGGATTAATGCGATCGCTGATCACGTCGGATAATTTTGATCGTACATTGCGATAGCGAAGCGCTGCTGCAAGCAGTTCGCTATCTGGTTGCACCCAATAGAACAGGAAAGGGAACTTTAGTTATAATTGGAAGGCTACTAATACTGAGTTTCTAAGATATTATAAAGGAGTTCACAGAGTAGCGTAATGATCAAGAGTCAAAATATGCAAGCGATCCTTTTAAGCCGTGAAGAAGTTGCGCGTCGTGCAAAGCAACTCTACGAGGGCAGAATTTGCCAAGAAGTGGAAATTGAAGAAAACATTGGCAAGATGGTTCTCATTGACATTGAGACGGGCGACTATCAGGTTGATGAAAATGGTTTACGTGCTGCTGAACACTTAAGCGATAAGCACCCAAATGCTCGACTTGTTGGATTGAAAATTGGGTACAACGTTGCTGCATCCTTTGGCGGTAGTGTTATGGAGCGTGTCACTAAGTGATTTCAGGTATTGTAGTTGATGGACACGCAATTATTACTATACCGTTTCGGATTCCAAATCGTGCTGACTTCCCGATTGAGTTTGTAGTAGACACAGGATTTACAGATGAGCTTTGTCTACCACCAGAGGCAGTTGCACTGCTGAATCTCCCATTCAAGTATGATATGCCTGCCAACTTGGCAGACAATAGTCGAGTTTAGATGATGAAGCAGTCAAGGGTCTTGTTCAGATTACTGATTTTGTTGATAGTGGAGATATGACTCCCCAGATGTATCCAGATATTGGTTCACCTATTGGGGCTGTTGTTGTTGGGTATACCGAAGATGATCGCCATCAAATTTGGTTGAGTGTTAAGCCCAGTGTCTTACGGAAAGCATTGGTACATCTCAAAATTCCCGCAACAAGCGATCGATCATCAGCAGCATAACGATCTAAATGCACACCAACCTCAGAGAGGTTATTAAATATCTTTGAGAAAAGCGATTCCATTTCCTTGTGCTTCCTTAACTGCGATTAACTGCGATAGCGAAGCGCTGGCTTGTCAGTTCGCTAATGTTGGGAAAGTGCGATAGCGAAGCGCTCCGCAGGAATCGGTGATCTTGTATTTACTGTCTTGATTATCAAGTGATAAAATAAAAAAAGGAATAACAACTACTTACCCCAAGAACATCTTTTAGACTGCACGGTATCAGAAGAGAAAAAATAATGGCTGAACTCAAACTAAGATCAAAAGATCCAGATTCCCTCAGACGAATTATTGAAAGTGCTTTATCAGAAAGATTACAAAGTGTAATAGCAGGAATAAAAAGAACAGAAGAACGAATTATAGAATTGGAAACCAAGTATCAATTATCAACAAAGGAATTTATAACCCGTTTTAATAATGATGAATTATCCCATAATTTTGATTTTGATGAATGGATTGGCGAATCTCGAATGTTGACACATTTACAACAAATGAAAGAGTCTATAGAGGAGATTGATTTTGTTAATTGAAGATTATTTTCAACAGATTCAGCTTTTAATTGAATCTTCAGAAATTGTCAAAATATTCAAGATTGAAAGTGAAAAAAGAGGAATATATGAAGGCTTGATCAGAGGAAAAATTGATTTTCAAGATGATTCTTTGCTGCATTTACGAGAATTTGTCTATGTTGAAATCTCCATAGATCGAAAAATGTATAGTTATCAATATATGAATTCAGAAAATAAACTAATTTTTCGTTATGACAATACTGAACATCATCGAAAATTAAATCTCCCTACTTTTCCTCATCATAAACATGATGGAAGTGAGGATAATGTGATTAAATCAGATGCTCCTTTTTTAAATGAGGTACTTAATGAGGTTAAAAAAATATTAGGATAGTACGATAGCGAAGCGGGACCTAGGAATCGCTCAATATCCATTTCCTTGTGCTTCTTTAACTATTATTAACTGCGATAGCGAAGCACTGACTTGTCAGTTCGCTAATATTGGGGAAATGCGATAGCGAAGCGGGACCTAGGAATCGCTCAAAATCCATTATCTTATGCTTCCTTAACTGCGATAGCGTAAGCGCAATCTTCAGAAAATTCCTTGCAAGACTGGTCAGACTTTATCGGTTGCATAGAAGCTGAAACAGACCTCTCTAAAAACTATAAAAACTACTTAGACCGTGAACTTAACCAATTGATTACCTTTATAGGTACAGGACAGTTTGATATACATTTGTCAATCCCTCTTGTTTTAGAATACACAGATGTTTTATTGCGAGAGTTACCAAAGCTTTATTTAAGCCGAGAAGAAGTAGGTGACCTCATTGATTTTTACTGTGCAGTAGGGGGGCAGGAGAACTCCACAAAAAACATGAACTGCTTGCAGCAGCGCTAGTTCCCTCCGGGACGCTCTCGCGAACGCTATCCCATAGTAAGCGTGAAAATATCCACAAACCATTTTCAATGTCATTCCCGCTTTTGCGGGAATGCATATTGTCTTATGGAACATAAATAATTTCTGGATTCCCCTCTTCAGGGGAATGACATGAAAACAGGATTAATCATTCTATGGAGTTCTCCAACATGAAATTTTCTTCCTTTGGCGACCATTTACATTGATCCTAAATGATCGCCGATCTTGTAGGATGCATTAATGAAATGTAACGCACCTTTTTGAATTGAAAGTGACAGATTTAATGTACGAAATCCGATTGAAGATGTTGTACGGACTTGAACATAAAACATTCTTAAAGTGAGGGCAAAATAGTGTAACAAATGACTAGTAATTGTTTTGAAATACTGTTAGTGCGATAGCTGTGATCGCATCAGTACAAAGTCAAAAATAAAGTCAAAATCTTGAAAATGGTATAAAATTATCATAATTTACCCAAATCAAGATTATCCTCTATGAGATTTAATTTTTGGCGCGATTCCCTCAGTTTAGCTTTTTTAACTGCCACAATGTTCTTAGCCACGGCGGCAAGTGCATCAACCTTTGTTGAGAGGAGTGGTAATTCTTTTATGCTCAACGGCTCCAAATTTTCCTATTCGGGGACCAATAACTACTATCTGATCTACAAATCGAAGAAGATGGTTGATGAACTGATGAGTTCTGCACAACAGATGAATCTCAAGGTGATTCGGACTTGGGGCTTTTTAGATACGGGTGCATTAAACGGCGCTCAATCTATAGACAGCCCTAAAGATGGTGTTTATTTTCAATATTGGAATCCTGCAACAAATAGTCCAGCCTATAACAATGGCGCAAATGGATTAGAAAGACTAGATTACGTGATTTATGCTGCAAAACAAAAGGGGATTAAACTCATCATTCCTTTTGTGAATAATTGGCGTGAATTTGGTGGTATTGATCAATATGTCACTTGGTATGGACTGAACTATCATGATGACTTCTATCGAGATACACGGACTCGTCAAGCATACAAAAACTGGATATCCCATCTGCTTAATCGCAGGAATATGTATACAGGAATTCTCTACAAGGATGAGCCGACAATCATGGCTTGGGAACTTGCCAATGAGCCACGCTGTAAGGGCAGTGGTAGCAAACCAACATCCTCTAGTTGCAATACAACAACTCTCCTCAATTGGGTAAAAGAGATGAGTGGCTTTGTAAAGCAGAATGCACCTAAACAGCTTGTTGCTGTTGGTGATGAGGGATTCTTTGCTCGTCAAAGTAGTGATTGGATGTATAACGGTAGTGAAGGTGTGGACTTTGATTCATTCATTCGTATTTCCACTATTGATTTTGGTACTTTTCATCTCTATCCCGACAGTTGGGGCAGATCCTACGATTGGGGTAAGCAATGGATTAGTGAACATTTGGCTGCGGGAGTGCAAGCGGGTAAGCCAGTAATTATGGAAGAATTTGGCGCGAAGGATCAAACCAATCGGGCTTATATCTATCAAGGATGGTTGGATACGGTCTGTCAGAATAAGGGAGCAGGTGACAATGTGTGGATGCTTGCTGCCAAACAGGATGATGGAAGTCTCTATCCCGATTATGATGGCTTTACTATCTATTCTCCCAGTGCTATTGCTTCAGTTATCACCAACCATGCAAATCGCATGATGTCTTCTCAATGTAGTGCCACACCAACTCCAACTCCTACACCCACACCAACTCCTACTCCTACACCAACTCCTACACCAACTCCAACTCCAAATGGTTCTGATGTTATAGCACTCACTAACAATCAACAAGTTTCGATTGCTTCAATGGCAAGACGTGAAACAAAGTTGTATTCAATTGTAGTACCAGCTGGGGCAAAGAATCTTCGTTTTAAGACGACAGGAACAAAAGGGGATGCAGATATCTATGTAAGTAAAAACACTCTCCCAACCGTACGAAACGCTACATGGAGAAGTACAGGCTCTCGCTCAAATGAAAGCATTCTTCTTCGTAGACCAACAGCTGGCGCCTACAATGTTCTTCTTAGAGCATACTCTTCTGCAGAAAACATAACGATCGTTGCTTCTTATGAAGGAGAGGATACTCCTATCGCTATGTGTGACTATGCTGCTCCACCTGAAGGAT
>JANMEE010000085.1:0-23142 GCA_031376645.1 Dolichospermum sp. OTE_75_concoct_329_sub
CCCTATTAGGGATTGAAACCTAGAACAAGATAGGGACGATGAAGTTTTCGTAAATTGCAATTTTCATTACTCCCTATTAGGGATTGAAACCTTGAATTACCATCAAAGATTGGCATATTTAAAGCCAAATTGCAATTTTCATTACTCCCTATTAGGGATTGAAACTATTGAATGGTATCTTAGTAAGAAATATAAGCAAGGAAATTGCAATTTTCATTACTCCCTATTAGGGATTGAAACCCACTATTAAATAATGGCATGGCAAACGAAACAATTGCAATTTTCATTACTCCCTATTAGGGATTGAAACCCCATCTGATCCAAGTCCGGCAACACACCCCTAAAATTGCAATTTTCATTACTC
Organism: Dolichospermum sp. OTE_75_concoct_329_sub; assembly: GCA_031376645.1. Classification (GTDB taxonomy): domain Bacteria; phylum Cyanobacteriota; class Cyanobacteriia; order Cyanobacteriales; family Nostocaceae; genus Dolichospermum. The sequence goes on from JANMEE010000085.1 coordinate 365, forward strand.
CCTATTAGGGATTGAAACCTAAGACCACCGACAGTAGAACCATTAGAACAGCCATCATTGCAATTTTCATTACTCCCTATTAGGGATTGAAACAAGCTAGGAATTAGCGCAAGACGTGAATCTTCCAGAATATTGCAATTTTCATTACTCCCTATTAGGGATTGAAACGCATAGCATACATAATGACTACTAATGATTCATACATTATTGCAATTTTCATTACTCCCTATTAGGGATTGAAACTACAGGACGATCGCAGAAAGCCATTAAGTTTGCATTGCAATTTTCATTACTCCCTATTAGGGATTGAAACATAGAGAGAATAGATAAACTGCCAGGACACTCTTATTGCAATTTTCATTACTCCCTATTAGGGATTGAAACAATAAATAATCACAGCAGTCCAAATAATTCTTTATTGCAATTTTCATTACTCCCTATTAGGGATTGAAACGAATCTCCAAAGCTCAGATCCGAACTCTCGGAAATCACTGATTGCAATTTTCATTACTCCCTATTAGGGATTGAAACGGTTGGATGAACCTGACCCGTTGATCACGGTGCGATCAATATTGCAATTTTCATTACTCCCTATTAGGGATTGAAACTTGGGTCGTGCTAGTTACCAAGATGTGACTTACAATTGCAATTTTCATTACTCCCTATTAGGGATTGAAACAGACAATGCAACCGGGCGGCTGTAGTGATGCTGCTATGAATTGCAATTTTCATTACTCCCTATTAGGGATTGAAACCGTGACGCTCTTAAAGGTTTCCCTAATCCTGAAACATTGCAATTTTCATTACTCCCTATTAGGGATTGAAACAATATTGGTTTTTGGTGGGATGCTCCAACTAATAGAGTTGCAATTTTCATTACTCCCTATTAGGGATTGAAACGTAACTCCTGGCTCTGGCGTTTCCGGTGTAAATTGTTGCAATTTTCATTACTCCCTATTAGGGATTGAAACCTCAGAACTGCTAGGAACTACATTTATTAGAGAACTACACAAAAAAGATGATCCATTGTGGGATGGGCATCTTACCCGTCCTTGTATTATTAGCGGGCAAAATGCCCGCACCACAAAAAATTTTGGGATATTTTTTTAATTGTAAGTCTCTTATCTGATTGTTGCAATTTTCATTACTCTTTGATACTTACAGCAATTTGGTATCAAACCCGCCACAAGAATAAATTGCAGAGCTAAGTCTAGGACTGGTTTTGATGGTTTCAATCTGTGGCACAATTATTTGGAAACTGCTGTAAATAATTATCTGCATAAATAATTGAGTGATATTTTAACCAATCAATCAAAATTGATTTATTGTGCGGAGAGAGGCTTTGAAACCCCCCTTCCCTCGTCTACAGTGTACACACAAGTTAAATTACCCCCCTTAATCCCCCCGATGTATTTGGGGGAAACCGGAAAAATTAGTTCCCTCCCCTTTACAAGGGGAGGGTTAGGGTGGGGTAATTTGAGAAATAATAGTAATCAGATCACTTGTGTGTACACCGTAGCCTTCCCTCATAGGGAAGGGGGCAGGGGGGTTAAGTTTTTGGAGATTATTGGTTTTATTTAATACTTTATGGCTAACGCCACGCTTCGCTATCAAACACCCTCTAAGGGTAATTGCTAATTGGTAATAAAATCCCAGTTTTAATCCTGTTAATCCTTAAATCCTGGACATCCTGATTCTGACAATTTCTCTAATTAGCAACTTACGTGATTACCAAATTATAGGACTGTCATCTATTTACCTCCATAACCCCCTTAAAAAGGGGGCTAAATTTCTCCTGTTTCTGGTAATTTACGCCTTTTCCTAGCTGATTAACCTAAAATATTTAGTGTCAATCTCTGTCATTTAAACAGCCGCTAATTCTGGTGTAGGACGCTTACTGTTACGGATATTGTGAATCGCCTCAGCATAATCAGGAGCATTAAACACAGCAGAACCAGCTACAATAGCATTAGCACCGGCTTCCAAAACTTGCCAAGTATTATTAGCTTTGAGTCCCCCGTCAACTTCAATCCAAGGATCTAAACCGCGTTCATCGCACATTTGACGCAACTTGCGGATTTTAGGAACTACACTAGGGATGAAGCTTTGACCACCGAAACCGGGGTTAACGCTCATAATTAGCACTAAATCGCACAATTCTAGAACATATTCAATTAACTCTAAAGGTGTCCCTGGATTGAGGACAACTCCAGCTTTCTTACCGAGTTCTCTGATTTGTCCGAGGGTGCGGTGTAGGTGAGGGGAAGCGTTATGTTCTGCGTGTACGGAAATAATATCAGCGCCAGCTTTAGCAAAACCTTCTACATACTTTTCTGGTTCCACAATCATCAAGTGGACATCCAGTGGCTTGGTTGTGACGGGACGAATCGCCTCCACAATCAGAGGACCTATTGTAATATTAGGGACAAAACGTCCATCCATTACATCAACGTGAATCCAATCTGCTCCAGCTTTGTCTACGGCGCGAATATCGTCACCCAGACGGCTAAAATCTGCTGATAGGATAGAAGGAGCGATAACTATAGACTTTTGAGATGAATTTTGGGTCATGGCTAGTGGGTTTTTGAGCGTCTTCGTCTGTAAGCATTGTAACAAAATATGGGAAATTGTTAAAAATTAATTCAAAAATGAAAATTTTAAATAAAACTTCTCTCTCCTACCTATTCCCTGTTCCCTAAAAATATGAATAAAAATTGGTTGATTTTTTGGAGTTTAGGTTTTTCTTGCTTGACTTTACCAGTCTTTGCTGGGGTGAAGTTTGCAAATTTTTTAGGTGCTAATGGTATTGATGCACTTAAATTACACCAAGCTCCCTATAATTTGACTGGGCGCAAAATTGCTATTGGTCAAGTGGAAATTGGTCGTCCGGGGATGTTTGGCTGGGATAAAGCAGTATCTAAAAATCGGGCTGTATCTCCATTTGCGGTGTTTTCAGGCAATGTCCCCGCTAAATCGAATGTTGGTGTTGATCCTCACGCCTATAATGTTTCTGGTGTCATGGTGAGTCAAGATAAGGCTTTTCCTGGTGTAGCACCAAATGCGCGACTATATTCTTCGGCTGTAGGATCTACAAAAAAAATCGGTCAACCAGAGGAGTGTTTATCAGCACAACACATTGCTTTACAAAATGGTGGTGATGTGCGGGCGATTAATTTGAGTTTTGGTGAACCTCTTGATCGTGATCCCCGACCAGAAGCTATGTTAGATGGTAATGCTTTACTAACTTTATGTATTGACTGGTCTAGTCGTGTTTATGATGTTGTGTATACCATTGCAGGTAATCAAGGCAAAGGCGGGATTCCTATTCCTACAGACAATTTTAACGCAATTAATGTGGCTTTTTCTTCGGAACGAGAGGGAATTTTTAATAAGGTTCACGTTTCTAATTTAGCTAGTGTTAATCAAGGTATAGAAAATCGTTTAGCTGGGAAAGAATTTAATATTGATGAAAGAAGCGCAATTAGTTTAGTTGCTCCTGGTACTAATATTCCTTTACTTAATCCTGATGGTAAATTAAATAAATCTACTGGTACGAGTTTTGCTGCACCACAGGTTACAGCGACTGTGGCTTTATTACAGGAATTTGTGGATAGACAGTTACGAACTAAACAACCAAATTGGACTACTAATGCTCGTCGTCATCAAGTAATGAAAGTTATTTTACTCAATTCCGCAGACAAAATTCAAGATAGTGGTGATGGTTTACGGTTGGGAATGACGAGAACTTTAGTTGATAAACAAAATCAAGATTGGTTAGCAACGGACGCTTATAAAAATGCCAAAATTCCCCTAGATGCACAAATGGGAGCGGGTCATTTAAATGCTTTTCGAGGTTATCAACAATTGAATGGTGGTGAATGGAAATCTAACGCAACTGTACCGCCTATTGGTTGGGATTATGGTACTGTTAATGCTAATTCTGCTAAGGAATATGTTTTAGAAAAGAGCTTGAAACAAAATAGTTTTGTGGCTATTACTTTAAGTTGGGATCGTTTGGTAGATTTGGATGATAAAGATAATAACCAGGAATATGATATTGGGGAAACATTTAAAGATAAAGGATTAAATAATCTTGATATTTATTTAGTTAAAGCTAATGGAAAAAGTAATGAGGTTATTGTTTGTGATTCTGTGAGTGAAATTGATAGTGTTGAACATATTTTTTGTCCAATTCCTACTAATGGTAATTATAAAATTCGGGTACAATTTCAGAAGCAGGTGAATGAGGCTATTCAACCTTATGGTTTGGCTTGGTGGACTGTGGCTGAAAAGTGATATATGGTAATTTTAATAATTGATTACCATCTCACGACCTTTTTCTTGAAGTAACTCAATATACAATTCAATTGCTTCTTTAATATTAGCGATCGCCTCTTTTTTTGTTTCTCTTTGACTAGTACAAGGTGGTAAACTGGGACATTGGGCGACCCAATAACCATTTTCATCAGGATAAATAAATTACGAGGATTTTTGCGGATTTTTTGTCAGAATCAGGATAACCAGGATTTAGAGGATTTACAGGATGTTATTGTCTATTATTAATGAACAATAGCAATTTTTGGATGATAGAGAATCTACTGTTATTGTAATTATCATTTGTTACCTTTCAATATTCACAGAAAATTCATCAACAACAATCCTGTAAATCCTTAAATCCTGGACATCCTGATATGGCTAATGCCACGCTCCGCTATCAGACAATTACACTTTCAGCATCCCAACAAAAACCTATAAATAACGAGGATTTTTGCGGATTTTTTGTCAGAATCAGGATAACCACCGATTAGAGGATTTATAGGATGTTATTGTTTATTGTTGATGAACAATAGGGATTTTTGGATAATTGAGAATATACTGTTATTGTAATTATCATTTTTTACCTTTTAATATTTACAGAAAATTCATCAACAACAATCCTGAAAATCCTTAAATCCTGGATATCCTGATTCTAACAATTACAATTTCATCATCCCAACAACAGCTTTTAATAATTTTGAAAATGTTGGGTTTCCTAGGATTAACCCAACCTGCTGGAGCTAAAAGATTAGGTATGAACCATTAAGTATTGCCCATTACCGTTGTATTCACCATCACAACTGGCAAAATTAGCAACAAACCAAATTAAATAAAACCGCCAGATACGGCGAAATTTGGCATAATCAATCCCGTAATTTAAATCCTTGACTATCCCTTGAGAATCATCAAAGTTTTTGAGCCAATTAGCAAAAGTCCTAGAGTAATTAGAGCCATTTATATACCATTGATCAATAGTTTTTAGGTGTTGATTATGGCTGGGAACTGCGTCATATTTCCAGTAACGTCCGTGGGGAAAAATATATTTGTGAGTGAAAACACTGGATATATTATTGGGAGTGCGGACTGTGATAATGTGAATAAAAACCTTGCCGTTATCTTTGAGAAAAGATGCCAGTTTTTGGAAAGCTTTTGTTAAATTACCTACGTGACAAAAAACGCCAATTGAGAGAATTTTATCAAATTTTGTCTCAAATTGGGCATCGTTTAAATCTCCTTCATAGAGAGTAAAGCGACCAGAACTTAGGTAACTTTCGGGATCTTGCATTTTCTGACGCATATATTCACATTGGTGGTGACTTAAGTTAATTCCTGTAAACTTGACATGGGGAAATTTAGCAAGAATATAATTGGCTACGCAGCCCCAACCACAACCAAAATCTAAAATATTATCACCATCTTTGATTTCTAATTTCTCAATCACATCATCAAGCATTTGCATTTGTGACTGTTCGAGATTGGCTGCTCCTTTTTCCCACAATCCCATACTGTATTTGGGATAAATGAGTTTTCCATTACCTAACATGGGATTCAGCATAGCTTGAGGCAAATCATACTGAATCTTCATTAAATCCCTCGCACCTTCAGCGGTATGATCTGTTTCTGTTAATACCCATTCATAGGGTGCAAGCAGGGATGGAAAATACTTAAAAAACACGGGCATACAACTATCAAAAAGCGATCTTAACACAGAATCTGGTACTTCTAATCCGTTGATATAAGACTCTGCTATTGCCATTTGCACTGTATTAACTGTACTAACTGCAATGCGAGTTGTTTTGTAAGCAAGGGGACTTTTGGTATGTACATTTCCTACAATGGGAAGATGTGTTTCAATGTTTTGTAAAATTGTTGATGAATTCATATTTATATTGGGTTTTAAAGATACCGCTACTATTTATAAATAAAACCAATAATATTAAAGAATAGATATTCCATTGGATAGATATTAGCAAAAAAGAAAGGAATAATAAATGAAACGTGTGGGTAATGGACACCCAAGCCTGTATCTGGTGGGCAATGCCCACCCTACGCATATTTTAAAAGTAAAATAATAAGTTATGTCCTCAGCTTTTGATAATCCTTGATTGAAATTATCAGCAAATAATGTATATAATTTATTCAATATACAAACTCTAAAAGGTACGCCCATGAACTCCCGCGCCCTGCTATTAGTCAATCATAATTCTCGTCAAGGACAAGAACGTTACCAAGAAGCAATAAATTGTTTAAATGAACTGGGTTTAGAAATCATTACAGAATCTACAAAAAATCCTACACAATTGGGTGATGTGATTCGCCGTTATCAACAAGAAATTGATTTAGTGATTATCGGTGGTGGTGATGGTACTCTTAATGCTGCTGTAGGTGCTATAGTTGATACTCAATTACCTTTAGGAATTTTACCTTTGGGAACTGCTAATGATTTAGCGCGAACTTTAGATATTCCTAATTCTATTCCCCAAGCTTGTCAAATTATTGCCAATGGACAGTTACGACGGATTGATTTAGGTTTGGTGAATGATAAATATTTTTTCAATGTTGCTAGTTTAGGTTTGAGTGTGAAAATTACTCAAGAATTAACTAAAGAAATGAAACGGCGTTGGGGAATATTTGCTTATGCTGCGATCGCATTGCAAGTAATTTGGAAATCTCGCCTTTTTAGTGCAGAAATTCGCATAAATGACCAATCAATTCACGTCAAAACTGTGCAAATTGCTGTGGGAAATGGTCGTTATTATGGGGGTGGGATGGCTGTAGTTCATGATGCAGCGATAGATGATCAAAGGCTGGATCTTTATAGTTTAGAAATGGATCATTGGTGGCAAATTCTCCCTTTGCTTCCGGCTATGCGTCAAGGACGACATATTGATTGGCCGAATGTCCGCGCCCTACAAGGTCAGGAAATTACAGTATATACCCGAAAACCCCATTCAATTAATACAGATGGAGAAATCACAACCCATACTCCGGCTGTATTTCGAGTGCTTCCGCAAGCGATCGCTGTGTTCGTCCCAGCAACATCATCTTAACTATAGATTTATCTAATTGATATGATTTATTTGATGGTATCTCAACTCCTAAATTCTGCTGTATCTTAAGAAGACTATAATCATAAATAATCACAAAAATCAAACTAATCACGAAAATCATAGTTATGAATTTACGCTTTTCTCAAGAAATTAAATCTCTACTAGAACGTTTAAGTGAACAACCGTTAACTTTAGGTGATATCCTCGCAGAAACCTCTGAACGGGGTTTTAGCTTGGTAATCACATTACTCGTATTACCCTTTTTATTTCCCATGCCTCCAGGCTTAAGTAGTCCTTTAGGTGGTGCTTGCTTAATATTATCATTACAAATGGTTTTAGGGAGGCGATCGCCTTGGCTACCCAAAAAAATCGCTAATTATAAATTTCCCGACGCTTTCGCCAAAATTATCTTACAAAATCTGCGTCGAGTCACTAGATTATTAGAAAAAATTGCCCGTCCCCGATTCCAAAAAATCGCTAATCATCCTTGGATTTGGCGATTTAACGGGCTGTGCATCTCTTGGTTAACAATATTATTAATTTCTCCCATTCCCTTTACTAATCCCATTCCCACTGTGGGGATTTTACTTTTAGCAGTTGCTACCATTGAAGCTGATGGTTTGCTAATGTGCATTAGCTATATTGCTACTTTCTTAATTACTTTACTATTTGGCTTTATTGGTTATGCTTTATGGTTAGCCCCCAACTTACTCCCTGCTATTTTCAAATAAAATTTTTGACTTTCTGATGAAAATTTGTTAAGATATAAACCCAAAAGAAAAAACCCTCAGCTAAAAGCCAAGGGTAATCATTTAATTAAGGTGCATCTACTATTTGAATATCCACCGTGGCTTCTACCATATCCGGATAATTTCAGTATAATTTTGAGTTTTAAACTGTTAACTTTCCTCTCGTAAATTATACCATCCATACCAATGCAGTACAGCTAACCATGCTGCTGATAGTAACCCGGCAATACTCAAAGTTAAACCTGTAAAAGGAATTAATAACCCAAATACAGGTAAGACTACTCCAACGATAGTGCAAATGATTGCGGCTAAGGAAACACGAAGATTTGCACCTAGACCATAGCTTAAAGTTAATAAAATTAATGCAATCATCAACCAAGCTAATTCAGGGTTAATTATCCGTGCCATGTAGGTTAAAGTTAGTAAACAAGCAAAGAAAATTCCCCCAGCAATCACGACGTTTTTTAAAGTCATGGGTAAGGATAAATACAGCAGTAATATCCACCATAAAAACAAAGCTGGTGCTAACAATAATAACCTCGGAATAATACCAGTTTTACCAATGGGTTTAGTGCTAGTAAAGACACCAAAAGGATTTTTAACAGCCACATTTTCGGCGAAATACCAAGTAAATTGCGTGCTTTTACCGTCAACTTTAATATCATCAGGAATAATCCCACTAGCAAAATCAGCATTACTAAAATTAGCGATCGCTACCAGCCGAAATTTAGAAAGTAACTGATTTGTAGCACTATAAACCCAGCGTGGTCCACCATCAGCTTTATAGGTAACTTTAAAAGTAGTTTCTTCCCCCGGTTCTAAGCGGAAGGGAAAACTATAATTATCGTTATTTGTTTGTTTTAAGATTGTGTTATTACGTTCTACTTTATAATCCCGCAGGATTGTAGAACCATTAGGTGGTGGGACTTCCAAGAAAAAACTATTAATATCACTCAGTTGGTTAATAACTTTGTAATTAGCTGTGTAGTCTGTCTGATAAATAGAACTACGATTTTGGACATCTACACTTTGATTAATTTTAACTTGAATTTCTGAACTTGCTAAAGTTAGATAACGAGTAACTTTTTGTTTATCATTAACTTTAACTATTTTGCCATTAACTTGGGTATTATAAACATAAGGTTCTTCAGTGATATAGCGAACTTGGGGAGAAACTTGTTCCAGTTTATCACCTGCTACAGTAGCAGAAACTTGTGCCACTTTTGCCTGTTCCCAATAATGGTAACGATTGCTTAAAGTTGAACAGAGAAAAAAGCCAGTTACTAACAAAATTAAGATTAAAGCTAAATGCTGTAATCCCTGCAATAATTGGGAGTAACGAATTGACCATTGACTGAAAAAAACCGCTTGTTCTGTGGGATATCGTCGTAGAGAAAAACTAATTAAGGCGATCGCCACACCTAACGCTATAATTAAAAAGAATAATAGCAGTGAACCTTGGAGTAATTGATTACCAAATTGCAGTAATTCCTGGGGATGTGTTAAATCAGGTAAGCCGGGAATACCTTTAGCGTCAACAGACATAAACAGATATTTGGGTAATTTTTAGACTCTGACATATTTAATATCACAAAAGTTGCTATATCAGGGAACAAGGAACAGGGAACAGTTTTAGCTATCTGGATATCCTCAATTCCCCATATCCGACAGGAAAAAATGCAACTGTTTTGAAACACCATAAGCCAAAACCTTGCACTTTTTATCCTAAAAATCCAGGAAACAGTTATTAATAAACGGTTATTGTCCCAAGTAGCGATGCAAAAAGTATGCGAATAAACATAAGCGTAATTCAATAAATATATATTTGCTAATTCTCTTAGTTTCAGAAAAAGTAGATTTTCTTATGCTTTTTTAAGAATTTTGAATTTTTAAGTATTGCAATCTGATAAAATTTGTAAGGTTTCTATAAGCTCTGAGCAATGGGATCGACTGGTGTAAGGATCGCAATTGACGCAATGGGGGGAGATCATGCACCCACTGAAATCGTCGCCGGCGCACTGCGGGCGCGAGAAGAATTAGGTGTAAAAATATTGTTGGTTGGAGATCCCCAACAAATTGAGGCTGTAATGCCGCCAAAAACGACTATGGCGGACTTGGAGATTGTTCCTGCCGAGGAAGTGATCGCTATGGATGAAGAGCCTCTCAACGCAGTTAGACGCAAGCGAAAATCTTCCATCAACATAGCGATGGATTTAGTCAAAAATAAACAGGCAGATGCTGTATTTTCGGCTGGACATTCTGGAGCAGCGATGGCTTCAGCTTTGCTGCGCTTGGGAAGATTACCGGGAATAGACCGTCCAGCAATTGGCACAGTATTCCCCACCATCAAAGCAGGTAAGCCAGTAATGATACTGGATGTTGGTGCTAATGTAGACTGTCGCCCTAAGTTTTTAGAGCAGTTTGCAGTGATGGGTTCAATTTACAGTCAGTATGTTTTGGGAACAGAAAATCCCAAAATAGGTTTATTGAATATTGGCGAAGAAGATACTAAAGGTAACGAAGTAGTTCTCCGCGCCCACCAATTGTTACGGGAAAATACTCAAATTAATTTTACTGGTAATGCTGAAGGGCGTGATGTATTATCTGGTGAATTTGATGTAATTGTTTGTGACGGCTTTGTGGGTAATATTTTATTAAAATTTGCCGAAGCAGTTGGAGGAGTAATTCTGCAAATTCTGCGAGAGGAATTACCCCAAGGGATACACGGTCAAATCGGTACAGCGATTTTAAAACCCAACCTGAAGCGCGTTAAACAGCGGATGGATCACGCTGAACACGGAGGGGCGTTACTTTTAGGTGTCAGTGGCATTTGTTTTATTGGTCACGGTAGTTCCCAAGCACCATCTATTTTCAGTGCCATCCGTATGGCTAAAGAAGCGGTAGATAATCAGGTGTTAGCAAGACTCCAATGCCAATATCAAATTCTCCAGGAAGAAAGCAGTTAGTCTGCTCTTTTCCGGGTGTATATCTCACGCTGACAGGTATTTGTCACTTGTCATCCAATTTTAGATTGCGGGTTTTAGATTCATAACTACTGTTGATTAATCTAAAATCCTTAATCTCAAATCTAAAATGGGGATTGTCATTGGTACTCGTTATTAATGCTTACAAACAAGACAACTGACAATTAACAAATGACAAATGAGGAAAAAAGAAGTGCAAAATTTTTTTAACGGTGGCATCGCAATTACAGGCAGTGGTTCAGCAGTCCCCGCAACTTGTTTACATAACCAAGATTTAACTCAATTGGTGGAAACATCAGATGAGTGGATTGCCTCCAGAACAGGAATTCGCCAAAGACGGTTAGCACTGCCCCCTGACTCACTGGCATCATTAGCCACTGCTGCGAGTCAACAGGCTATTACTGCCGCCGGCATCACAGCAGCAGACATAGACTTAATTCTACTGGCCACTTCCACACCCGATGACCTGTTTGGAACTGCTTGTCGGGTGCAAAATGAATTAGGTGCTATTAAAGCAGTTGCCTTTGACTTAACTGCCGCTTGTTCTGGTTTTGTCTTTGGTCTAGTCACAGCCGCACAATACATTAGAACAGGTGCTTACCAAAATGTACTTTTAATTGGGGCTGATATCCTCTCTCGCTGGGTAGATTGGCGGGATAGACGCAGTTGTGTGTTATTTGGTGATGGGGCTGGAGCAGTGATATTACAAGCCAATAAAAGCGATCGCCTCTTAGGATTTTGCCTCAAAAGCGACGGTTCTCAAAACCATTGTCTCAACCTAGCTTATAACGCCTCTACAGAAGAACTGACACCAGATATTCATGTATCTACAGGCAAATATCACCCAATTACCATGAACGGTAAAGAAGTCTACCGCTTTGCTGTGCAAAAAGTCCCAGAAGTAATAGACAAGGCCCTGTTTGCAGCTAATCTCAAAGTTGAAAATATAGACTGGCTGGTATTACATCAGGCAAATCAAAGGATTATCAATTCGGTAGCTGAACGCTTAGAGATTCCCGAACAGAAAGTCATCAGCAATGTTGCCAACTATGGTAACACCTCTGCCGCATCTATTCCCCTAGCATTAGATGAAGCAGTGCGAGCCGGGAAAATTAAACCCAATGATATTATTGCCACATCTGGTTTTGGCGCTGGACTTTCCTGGGGTGCAGCAATTTTTCAATGGGGAAGATAGACAATTCAAAATTCAAAAAATAGTTACAATCAACGACTGACTAAATAACAAATGACAAAAACTGCATGGGTGTTTCCCGGACAAGGTTCTCAAGTGCTGGGAATGGGAATAGACTTGTTAAATCTACCATCTGCCAAGGAAAAATTTATTGAAGCTGAGGCAATTTTGGGGTGGTCTGTGATAGATGTCTGTCAAAGTGATATTGATACCTTATCACGAACACTTTATACACAACCGAGTTTATATGTAATCGAAAGTATTATTGCTGATATTTTAAGAGACAAAGGACAGCAACCAAACTTAGTTGCAGGTCATAGTTTAGGCGAATATATAGCCCTTTATGTAGCAGGTGTCTTTGAATGGTCTGCGGGATTGCACTTAGTGAAGCGGCGGGCAGAACTCATGGATAGTGCTGCTGGTGGGATGATGGCCGCACTGATGAATTTTGACCGAGAAGAGTTAGAAAAAGTTATTAGCGAAACACCTGATGTCGTTTTAGCAAATGATAACAGTTCTGCCCAAGTTGTCATTTCTGGAACTCCAGATGCTGTACAGGCTGTAATGTCCCAAGTTAAAGCCAAAAGAGCTATTCCCTTAAAGGTTTCAGGTGCATTTCATTCCCATTTAATGCAAGCAGCCGCTACAGAATTTCAAGAAGTTCTAGATTCAGTTATTTTTGGGTCAGCAACTGTCCCAGTTTTATCTAATGTAGATCCAACTCCTGCCGTAGAAGCGGAAACTTTAAAGCAGCGTCTTTCTCAACAAATGACTGGTTCTGTGCGCTGGCGAGAAATTTGTTTGCAATTGGTAGAAAATGGCATGGAGAAAGTTGTGGAAATTGGTCCTGGTAATGTCTTAACTGGGTTAATTAAACGGACTGCTCCTAGTTTAAGTTTGCAAAACATTCGTAATGCCGCTGAGTTACCTGATTAGGTCAAAAAATTAGTTTTTTCAATACCAACTTGAATTTAAAACAACGGTAAATATCCTATTTAAGATTAAATCGGCGGTTAGAAACCGCAACTACACATTCGGCTTTGGGAATAACTTATTGAGTAGGGTGCGTCAGATAGAGGAAATCTGTTTTTTTGTCAAAATATCGTGTCTGACGCACCCTACAAGGGATAAAATTCACTTTACATATTTGGGGAATCTTGTCAATGCGTAAGTCCTATCAAATTACTTTCACATTGAGTTAAGATTGAAGAGTCACTTCCAAAATTAAAATTTCAAGTGGATAACAAGCAACTATTTATAGACGGATACTTAGGCAGAATCTCTGAGCAATTCAACGTAACTAAAGATACAGCGTTTGAAATTTTCTCAATGGCTGCGATTACAGAGAGACCATTTCAAGAAGTGTATGATGACATTCAAATAAGGCAAAAGCCCGATCTTAAAGGTCAAGATGGTGGCTTAGATGGGGCTGTGTTTGTAGAACAAGGCGGGTACTATACACTAATGGTATTTCAGTGTAAAAATAGTTCCACTTTAAAAAATAACGAACTTGATAAATTTCGTCACGATGTAGACGATTCTTTTATCTATGGAATAACTAAGCCAAATTCGGAATTACTTCAACCTAAAATAAATGAATATCAGCAGCTATCTAGAAATGGTTTTTTAATCGAAATTAAATATTATTTTGTGTATAATGGCTCTAACAATAATCCTAAATATACTTCAAATCATCCCAACTATCTGGCTTACCATAGACCAGATGACTTTGAAATTTGGGATGCAGAAGCAATTTACGAAAAAATCAGTCAGCTAATTAAAGCACAAGCTAAACGCAAAGATATTAAGTTTATTTTTAATCCTCAAATATCAAACATCATAACTTCTGATAGACAAGGACAAGGCTTATATACATACTCTGTTGGTAACGTCAGAGCCGCTAACTTTCGCATTGAAGCTGATGAACTTTGTCGTTTAATTGAACAAGAATTATCTACTAATAATACTTATGAGTTTCTATTTTCAGAGAATATTCGTTCTTTTTTAGGATTCAAAGTTAGACCAAATCAAAGAATGAAAGAAACATTAACTGATCCAGATTCAGCGATATATTTTCCTTTGCTTAATAATGGAGTGACAATCATTTGTGAAAGAATGGAAATTCCATCTACTTTACAAAGTGGAAAATACATCTTACCTACTTATAATCCTATAATTGTCAATGGTTTACAAACGACTCGCGTTATCTACGAAGTCCTTAAGGAAAGTCAACGTCAAGGAATTAATAGACTGCAACAAGTTTTTGTAAACGTACGTTTGTACGAAACAACTGATACAGATATTATAGAAAAAATTACGGATGCCACTAATACTCAAACTCCCATTTCTTACAAAGATAAAGTAAGTAATAAAGACTTTAACTTATATGTAAAAGAAGTATTTGCTAATCAGGGAATTGCTTATATTACAAAACGTGGTGAAGTTTTCTCCAATAATTTAAGTAGGCAGTTAAATTCTACGATTGAAAGCGATACGCTTTTGCGATTTTGGTATGCAACTTTTTATGAGCAGCCAGAAATAGCTAAGAATAGTGTATATGAAGTTATGGAAGCTATTTTTGATGCTACAAATAATAATAGCGATCCATTACATAAATTATTTAATGGTGAAAAAGATTTACCTATATATTTACAATTAATTTATTCTTATAAAATTTATCGTTATGTTCAAAGTAAAAAAGAGGCTCAACAAGCAACCAGAGAATATATTAGTCATGCTACTGAGTTACTGTCCTATGGTATTTACAAGTATTTAGAAAATGATCTGATAAGTATCAATAATTCAGACAAATTAGAAGAAGCATATCAATTTACTCTCAATATTGTAGACCAGATTATACAAGAGCAGATAGAGTGGCATAGGCGGCAAGAAAAATCATTTTCTTACAGTGGTTATTTTCGGAAAGCAAGGTGCAGAGTTGAATACAACCTGAAAGCTGATATTGTTGATGATGACTCGATTATAGAAAAATTACAACTTTCGATTTAACTATTACGCCGTAAGTCCTCCACTGAATTTGGTACTCCAAATCAGTGGCGGGATATAAGTCCACGGAGGTGGACATTGTTTGTGTGGTTCCGTGATTTATAATCGCCAGGGCTTGTCTTGTGTATACACCGTAGCGGTTAGAAACTACACAGGCAAAACCCACCTCCGTGGGTTGGAAATCTAAACTAACGCCAAAAGTTAACCTTACACTTACTTGAAATTGCTCATAATTTGGCATAATAACCCTATAAAGAAAATTACAAAGATTTATGAATACAATTGAAAAAAAAACTTGGCTGACGCAAGCAGAATATGCCAAAAAGCTGCGTCCTTTACTACCACCAGAAGCATTTTTACCTGATATTAATAAACTCTGGATTCTGTTTATTAATTTAGCAATTATGATTTTGGGTTGGGGAATTGCCAGTCATCTTGATGAGTGGAATTGGTATTTTCTCTGGCTTTATTTACCATTAGCATTGGTGATGGGTAATAGTGTGATTGTTCTTCTGTTTAGCACCCACGATTTTCTGCACAGCCGCACAATTAAAAATCCCTGGTTGAGACAAATAATTAGTTTATTGGGATTGACAATGTTATGGATGCCACCAACTTTATGGAAGGCAGTACACAATCGAGAACATCACAATAAAACAAATTCCTTAGAAGATCCAGATCGCAATTATTTAGACAGTCAACCTAAAAATTGGGGTAAATGGATTCAGAATGCTTTTGTGCCGTCGGCTGAGGTAAATCCGCTGTTATTGTGTATAGGTATGGCTCATGCTTGGGGAGTTCACGCATTTCGTAATATAACCTCAGTGTTATTATTCAACAATGGTAAAGCCGAATATCCTGTGGTGGCTTTTACAGTTAGTGGTAAAGAACGACGAGCGATCGCTATAGAATTATTAATGATGATAGGAATACATGGGAGCATCTTAACTTACCTGGAATTCCATCCCATCAAACTGCTTCTTGGCTACTTCTTACCAATTTGGATAGGCTATGCAGGGCTGATGTTTTATATCTATACAAATCATCTGTTATGTCGAATGACAAGTGTAAATGATCCTCTGATCAATAGTCTCTCGATTCGAGTTCCTAAACTATTTGATCTATTACATTTTAACTTTTCATACCATACTGAACATCACATTTTTCCCGGCATCAATTCAGATTATGCCCCAATGGTGCAAGAACTATTACAAACACATTACCCTGAACGGTTCAACTTGTTGAATGCTGGCAAAACATGGCAATTGATGCTCCAAACCCCTCGACATTACAAAGATGATAACATCTTCACAGACTGGTCTGGGAATAAATCAGTAGACTGTCCAATCTTAGGCATAAATCATCTCACCGATAACAGTCATCTTCAATAGACATCTTCATCTGCGTTTATCTGCGTTTATCTGCGTTAAATTATGCTTGATATTTTATTATTTTAGGATAACTTACAGCAGATTGCAGATCAATCAGGTACAGAATCTTAATTCAAAGCCAGACACCAAGCCAGTTTTACTTCGGACTCGGTGACTCGGTGACTCCTGAATTCTGCTGTAATTAAATTTCCACCCAAAGACGTTCTAATTGTCGTTGCCAAGCTGCTAAAACCTGTGATCTTCCCTGGGGATTTTGGTCAATATCTCCTAATAAACCTTCTGCATAAAAACGGTCTAAATTTTGCATAGTTGCTTCCAGAGATTGTCCCTGTTGTTTTGCGGCTTTAATAATTTCCCGGATTCGAGTTTCTATCAAATTATTGAAAACATCATTAACACCAGCCTGATATAATGAAATAAGACGAGCGATCGCATTAGCAAAATCTGCATTAGTTAAAGTGCCACTATTATGCTGAAATACTCCCCATACCACCCCATCATACACAGCATATCGTGTTTCCTGAGTATCATCGAAATTAGCCTCTAGAAACTGGGTAAGAAATGCAGCAGCTTCTTGTAAAGGCATAATTGGCAGCAATACCCGCAACCAAGTATTATCTTCTGAAAGCAGCACCAATAACCGAAAATCAGGAGTTTCTACTTGCCAAGAACCAGGCGCTATAGATGTTACAACTTCAGCACTAAATAACTCCGTTAACGTACCCGCTATTTCTTCCAGTGTCATAATAATATTTGGACTTTATAACCCATAGTAACGCTTTCTATATAATTAGAACAGCCAATCAAAAAACTTCTGTAATCTGCATTTTTAATTTTCAATTTTCTTAAACCGTTCTTTTGCCCCTGTAAAAGCCTCTTGCATTACTGCTTGAATTTTTTGAGGATCAGGTTTTTTCCCACCCATTAAATCACCGAAATACACACAAGCAGCCTCACCTAAAGCCCATGTATAAGCCCCTGCCCAAGATGCTGCAATCACACTACCAAAACCAGGAATAAATTTAATTAATTCCCGTGCTACAGCTTGGGCAACAAAACCCCCTGCAATGGCACTGACAATTCCCCCAGCTTGAGACGGTGTGATAGTCTGCCCATATAATTTCCCTAACAATCCCACCATTGATACTTGCAAGGCAGTTAAAACAGGCATAGTGGCAAAAGGTAAAGGCACAGCGGCCAGAGTTGCAGCCATAATTGAAAATGGTAAAATATAACGTCTGCCAGCGTCTCGATAAATATTACCTAATTTTGCTCCAGCTTGTTGATCTAATAATTGATAAATTGCCTTTGATTCTGCCTGTGGGAGAAGTTCAGCTAAATTATCTCGCAGTGCTTCTAAACCATAAAATACTGGATTATAACCATCTTCTTCTAAAGTAAAATCAATCAAAACTGCACTATTATATAAACCTGTAAAATTTTCCTTGATAGCGATAAATGCCCGATTTAATTCGGTAAAATCGGCAGGATAATCAGGATGATTGGCAATTTCCGGTGGATAAAGTTCATGTAAACAAGTCACCACCAATAAACAGGGAATATTTGGATATTGCTGCCGTAAGTTTTGAGCGATTTGCCGTAAAGTATCAGTTGCAAAATCATTAATTTTGACAGTAATAATTAGAACTCTAGCTTTATTTGTTTCCTGTTGTAAATCGCCGATTAATTCTTGAATAATAGCTTCAGTATCTTGACTAATATCTCCTAAACCTACCGTATCTGTAAAAATCAGTAATGGTAAATCATTAGCAGGATATGCGTAACGTTCGGTGTGTTGGGTATGGGGACGAAAACCCTGACCGATAATTTCCGCAGATACCCCAGTTAAACCCCTAACAATAGAACTTTTACCCGCTTGAGGTTTTCCTAATAATAAAGCTTCTGTAGTTGGTAACTGTGCGCGAATAGTTGCCAAAATTTCCGCAACTTGAGTATCGCTAACATTAAACCATTGTCCTACGGTTTGTGTTAATTTTTCTACTGGTAAAAGTTGAATTAACTTACCTGTAGTTTGATTAAAAACCCCAGTAAACCCTTTTTTCCAGGAATTATCATCATCTTTTTCAGTCATAGACTTGAATCCCTATAATTTGATAGAGAATATCTTATAATATACTATTTTGAGAAGTTTTAGATCCCCGACTTCTTAAAGAAGTCGGGGATCTTCTTATTTTATATCTCTTGCCATTTCTAAAATCCTACTTCCGACTGATTCTATTACGGGAGTTACTGATAGACGATTACCTTTTTTCACTACTAATAATTCATCATCACTAAACTTTGCTTTGAGTGTCGAAAGTGAAAGAGGATTATGAAAAACTTCCACAAATTCTACCTTTACAGTTTGCCAACGGGGAGATTCCAGAGTTGATTTATCATCATAATATTTATTATTTACATCAAATTGTGTCGGATCAGCAATACCTGTTTCAACTATCTTCATTAACCCAAAAATCCCTGGAGTTTCAGCATTAGAGTGATAGAAAAATGCTAAATCTCTTATTTGCATTTGTCTCAAGAAATTACGGGCTTGATAATTACGCACACCGTCCCAAATAGTTTGATTTTGATTTTGTAAATCTGTAATACTATAAACCGATGGTTCGGATTTCATTAACCAATAATTCATTGTCTTAATTAATAATTAATTTTATAATTGTCGGTGGGCAATGCCCACCCTACGGATATTTCAAAATTGGTATACTAACTTGCGGCTAAATTACCCCAACCAATATAAGGTAATTTTGCTGCTGTTGCTTTTACCTGCTTTGCATTCGCTACTAATTGTCCACAAGCGTCCCAAGTTCCTGCAATAAAGGCACTTCTTGTCCCTTCAATCATGACAACTGAAGCGGTAAAATCACCAATTTGCACTTGCAATTTTTCCAAATCTATGACCACGACTGCTTGAGGATTAGCGGTGACTAATTCTTGCAACTGTTTAACTACTTCTGATTCAGCAGTGACGCATGGAATTCCCATCGCGACGCAGTTACCAAAGAAGATTTCCGCAAAGCTTTCACCAATCAGGGCGGTAATTCCCCATTTGGCTAGGGCTTGGGGTGCGTGTTCTCGTGATGAACCACAGCCAAAGTTGCGGTTAGCTATAAGTATTTTCGCGCCTTGGTAATGGGTTTGGTCAAATGGGTGTTCACCATTTAAGGCTTTTCTGTCGTCAATAAACAAGCCTTCTGCTAAGTCGTCAAAGGTGATGGCTTTTAAGTAGCGAGCGGGTATAATTCGGTCGGTGTCTATGTCGTTACCGATGAGGGGAACGGCGTTACCAGATATTTGTTTGACTTCACTTACCATAGTTTTAAGAGGAAATGAACCACGAAGGGACGAAGGACACGAAGTAAGAAGAGAAGAAGAGAGTTTTTCACTCCCCTCTCGAAGAGCGGGGTGGGGTTACAGTAGTTCGCGCACGTCGGCAATTTCGCCTTTTATGGCTGCTGTGGCTACCATTGCCGGACTCATGAGGAGGGTACGACCAGAGGATGATCCTTGTCTTCCTTTGAAGTTACGGTTGGAGGAGGAGGCGCTGATTTGTCTTCCTTGGAGTTTGTCGGGGTTCATGGCTAAACACATGGAACATCCTGGTTCTCTCCACTCAAAGCCGGCTTCAACAAAGATCTTATCTAGTCCTTCGGCTTCTGCTTCTTTTTTGACTCTTTCTGAACCGGGAACTACAAAGGCTTTGACTCCATTTGCTACTTTGCGTCCCTGGGCAATTTTGGCGGCTTCTCTTAAGTCGCTGATCCGTCCATTGGTGCAGCTACCAATGAAGCAAACGTCAATTTTTGTGCCTTGAATGGGTTGACCAGGATATAAGTCCATGTAGCGATATGCTTCTTCAGCAATAAAGCGGTCTTCTTCTAGGAGTTCTGCGGCTGTGGGGACTTTTTCATCTACGCCAATTCCTTGACCTGGTGTAATTCCCCATGTGACTGTGGGGGGAATATCTTCAGCATTAAATACTACTACATCATCATATTCGGCATCGGCATGACTACTGAGTGATTCCCACCAAGCAAGGGCTTTTTCCCAATCTGTACCTTTGGGGGCGAAGTCTCTATTTTGCAGATAATCGTAGGTAATTTGATCGGGGTTAACATATCCACATCTTGCACCACCTTCTATGGCCATGTTACACACGGTCATCCGTTCTTCCATATTCATTTGTGCAAAGGTTGTGCCAGCAAATTCGTAAGCGTAACCTACGCCACCTTTTACGCCTAATGTCCGAATGATGTGTAAAATTACGTCTTTGGCGTAAACTCCGGGTTTTATGTTACCGTTAACTTCGATTTTACGGACTTTGAGTTTTGATAATGATAGGGTTTGGGAGGCAAGTACGTCTCTAACTTGGCTTGTACCTATACCAAAGGCGATCGCTCCAAATGCACCATGACTTGATGTATGGCTATCACCACAAGCAATGGTCATTCCCGGTTGGGTGAGTCCCAGTTCGGGGGCAATAACGTGAACTATCCCTTGATTCCCTGAACCAATATTATAAAAAGTTATGTTATTTTCTTGACAACTCTTTTCTAATGCCTGAATCATTTCTTCGGCCATGCTATCCACAAAGGGACGGGCTTGGTTTTCTGTGGGAACTATATGATCAACTGTGGCTATGGTTCGTTCTGGGAATAATACTTTTAAATCCCGCTCCTTAAGCATAGCAAAGGCTTGGGGACTTGTAACTTCATGAATAAGATGTAGTCCAATAAATAGTTGTGTTAATCCTGATGGTAATGTACCAACGGTGTGTAATTCCCAAACTTTGTCAAAGAGAGTACCTTTGCTCATACGTTAATTTATGTTAAAGGAGTCGGATTTTTGATTGTATCAGAAATTCGGTGCCAATAGAACTTTAGAAATCTAGCTGACGATGGTGGTTAACAAAAATAAATATATGACAGGTTGTCATATTTGGCATTGATTGTATTTAAAATAAGAACAGAAAAATAAAAATATTTCCCAAGGAAAGAAGCATGAAATCTATAGCCGCAACTTTGCGACGCTTGAGCCTAGCTGTATTGACAGTTATTGTAATTTTTGGTAGTTTTGCTGTGTTTACCCCTACTGCATCTGCGGAAACATATACAGTTAAATTGGGTAGTGACAAAGGTATGTTGGCTTTTGAACCTAAGAAGTTAACTGTTAAGCCCGGTGATACAATTGAATGGAAAAACAACAAAGTCCCCCCCCACAACGTTGTCTTTGATCCTAAGCTAAACCCCACTAAGGACATTACTTTAGCTAAGTCTTTGTCCCACAAAAAGTTATTAATGAGTCCTGGACAAACTGAAACCACAGTTATTCCTGCTGATGCTCCTGCTGGTGAATACACCTTCTATTGCGAACCTCACCGTGGAGCTGGCATGGTTGGTAAAATCATTGTTGAAGGCTAATATATAGCTCTAAACCATCCTTGTTAACATAACGGGGATGGTAAAATTAATCCTTCCAATAGACACACAGACACAAAAATATTTTTATGATTATAAAAAGAAAATCCAAGGAAATTAAAACAAGTTGTACAAAAAGTAGCAGAAGAATGGGGGATTCAAACAGGTAAAAAAACTCTTAAAAAAATATTAAAAAACCTACAAATGATTTGGCAGACATTTGGTAAAAATTAAATATGCGTTTTCTAGAACCCTTGTAGAGACGTTCCATGGAACGTCTCTACATTAATTTGTGGAGATGTCTATTATATCCAAAAACCCCAATGGAAGATTTTAGCTTCCAGTTATACGGCTTTCAAATTTTTGGATACTTTAACATACGAATTTTATCGCGAGTAGATAACGATCAACCAGTTCTCTTCAACATTCACGAAGGTCTTGATAGTACACTCTTGATTCTTAAACATCGTCTGAAGGCAAATGAGACACGACCTGAAATTGAAGTCGTAAAAGTCTTAACGGGTGACAAGGTGGTTAAACAGCTTGTTTCATAAGGGATAGAGCCTGAAAACCACGTTGAAAAAAGAGGCGTTTATGAGGCTTGAGATTGATTAAATTTAGAGCTAAATCAGCCCATAATTCCATGCCATAAAT
>JANMEE010000125.1:0-15259 GCA_031376645.1 Dolichospermum sp. OTE_75_concoct_329_sub
CTAGGCTGTTGACTCTGTGGCTTTTTTGGGGGATGGTTCATACAGTTTTTATGTTGGTCTTCAATATGGCTGAAACCTTTCACTGGCTGGGCTTTTAACAAAAATTAAAGGCATGGTACATATTTACTAAAAACTATCAAAGTCAACAGCCTAGCCAAAGCCCGCTTGGGAATTCATTCCCAGTCTAATAGCCAAAGTTATCTAAAGATAACTAAATATAAAAAAAATCTTTAGTCCACTTCAGTAGACTTTGGTTATTAGCCCTGAAATATGGCTTACGCCACGGATAAGTAAGGAGGTATTGGAATACACCTTTATTTAAGTTGACACATATCAGCAGTGCTAAACCCTTACCTGCTTAAATCAAATAATTAAGCCGTTTTGAGTATAATTAACCCCAAGGTGGGGATTATTCTAAATTCGCTTTAATCTTTATAAAGAATTATCTCTAAATAATTTTTTCGCCAAATCAATATCATAAGGTAAAGGAGGCTTTATCGGACGATAATCTTTTTCATGGGTTTGTCCATGATTTAAAACGGCATTAATAATTATACAGGGTTCTTCGCTAAAATTAATTGCACCATGTAATACCCCTGGAGGAATAGTAATGATTGTTGGTTCTTTTTCACTCAAAAAGGTATATTGATATTCACGGTTGTGCAGAGTAGTTATCAAAATCTGTCCCTTCACCACTAATAATTGATCTGTTTGATATCTATGCACAAACATATCATCTATAAAATTACCGGAAACATGAGCCAAAATGGTTTGATTACTACTAGCTAGAGGGTAAAATGAAACCATTCCGACTGTCATTAAATCTAATTTGCGAATTTTAATTCTTTTACTGCAAGTCATTTTTGTACCTCGTGATTGTCCTAAGTGGAGTAAATCTATCGAGCGTGCCATAAGAAGCAAGTAATACAAAACCTCAGTTAACTAATCGCACTTCTTTTTTTGTTGCACATTTGTGCTGATTTTGGACAAATGCGTGTGATTTAGGTCTAAATTATTTCATGAAAATCAATAAATAAAGTATATTTAGTAACATTAAGGATAAGTTAAACGACTTTTAGTATAGAAATGGCCACATAAAATCATTTCTCCGTCAATGACATAAGACAACCAGCAGCAAGACCCCTTACAAAGATCCTGCCACCATTTCCAATCCGCGAAGGCGGATTTTGCCTGTGTAGCCGTAACTTCCAGTCGCATCAGCAAGGTTTAAGTAGGTAAACATAAAAAATTAAAGGTATGTAAAGAAAAGTAAAATCTCCCAAAACCTCTTCACTCTTGCCTTTTGCCTCTTGCCTTGCCATAACGACAATTTTCAATGCTAACCTACTTAATAGCACTTGGTAAAGGTAGGGACAAACCACAACCCCAACGTTTTAATGATGGTCCCTCTTTGGGAAACCAATTTTCAGGCCATTCTTGCCAAGACTGATTTATTGGTTTTTCCAACACATACACAGTCCCCGCAGGAACAGCATATCGTCCCCGTGATAATAATTTAGGGGTATTTTGTCTGAATCAGGATGTCCAGGATTTGAGGATTTACAGGATGTAATTTACCAATTACCTATTTTGTCTGAATCAGGAGGACAAGAAAAGATGGTAAGGAAATTAACTGAACGCTTTGAAAAAGCTCTCACTTGTGCCACTCAATTACATTCTCTACAATTTCGTAAACAAACTGATATACCTTATATTAGTCATTTATTGAGTGTAGCGGCTTTAGTATTAGAAGATGGTTGTAACGAAGATGAAGCGATCGCCGCATTATTACATGATGCAGTAGAAGATCAGGGGGAATGAAAACCAGAGAGTTGACACTCTCACTGGCTTTAGCCTTATTCAGTGCATATTTCGACTTTATACAGCTCAAAAATGAGGAAAAACAGCTAAATTCAGCAAATTTTCCTGAATTTACCTGTTTTTGCTATTGCCTTTTTTTTAGAATGTGCTTATTATGTCAAAAGACATAATACTTGTTACATGGTTTTTTTTTGCATAAACCCTCGAAAAGGGGGAATAGAGAAAATAGAGAAAATAGTATTACTAGACTTGGGTTAAAAGCTGAAGAATATCATCCATGTTGATAGGTGCAGAAAGTTTTCTGAATTCATAGCGACCATAGAAATTAAAAAAACTGTCCATTTCATTTCTGGTTTACTTTTTTTGGTTATCTTTGGATTTTTGAGGGCTAAAGCTGTAAACTATTACTATTTTCACGATATCAAAATAAGCAAGCTGATTATCTTTATTCACAATTGCTAAGGGTATTGATCCTATAACTAAGATTAGCAAAAGTTGTGATAATATTTCACCTTTGATGCCATT
This sequence comes from Dolichospermum sp. OTE_75_concoct_329_sub, assembly GCA_031376645.1. Taxonomy (GTDB): domain Bacteria; phylum Cyanobacteriota; class Cyanobacteriia; order Cyanobacteriales; family Nostocaceae; genus Dolichospermum. Next base: position 2,347 of record JANMEE010000125.1, read on the forward strand.
GCCATTATTTGACATGATATGACCTCCTGTAATTGAAAACCTTTGGCTAAGTGGAAAAAAACTACAGTTAATATCTCAATCTCAGGCAGATAAGTTAAACTAACTCCAAGACTCCCAAATCATGGTGATTGCCAACAAGCAAAACAGCAGAACAGTAAACCGCAAAAAATAGATAAAAACATCAAAAGATAGCAAAATTTTAGTGATTGAGGATGCACCGCAAACATAAAACACAACAACAGCGATCGCAAAACCGAATATAGTTAACATCAGATACTTAAATCCCTTTCCAGTCAAAATTAACAGCAGACTTTGGTTATCTTTGTCATTAGTTTTCATAGTTTTCTCCTGTTTTTTAGATAAGAGTTGAACAGAAATTTTTTCATCTTGTCTATTGCTGTTTATAAAATTGTCTACGAGACAGAAAAACCTAAATAAAATCCGGCGTGCAAATATACATCACCGGCTTGTAAACTTCCCATTTATCAAAAGCCAAATGTCTCGAGAAAATTAGATATTTAATTGTGTAAAGAATTTCATTAAGCTATCAGTATTCTTAACCTGTCAATAGCTATAACGTATCGTATTATTTTTGATTGTGCGAATGTCTACGATCTATCCAGGTATCAATAATGTAATCGTGTAATTGCTGAATTTCTAAAAGCTGTTGTGGACTTAATGTGTAACGGTGGCTAATATGACCACTTAGTTCTACTATGGCTTCGTATTTGCCCTTTTTACTAGAGATAGTTAATTGTCCGTGTTGAGTTTCTGACAAAGTTTCAATTAGCAGAATAATTAAGTGAGCAAAGACTGATGGTAACTCTACTTCATACACCTTTTGAGATTTAGCTAAATTTTCTGGGAATTGTTCTCCTATCTCCAAAATACTTTTGATAGTGTTAGAACTCCTAATAAAGTCTGGCAGTCTTAAAAAACTCGTCATTTAGTAGAAAACAACTGTGTATATATGTTTTTTGGAGTTGAACATACATTACCAGAAGTATCATTAGCTAGTCACAAGTTTAATGGGTCTATTGCTAGTCAAATTAAGCAAGCCTTTGCTTATCAAACTAAGGTTATCAGAGTTTTTGAAGATATGAATAAAGCTGGATTACCCAGTAGTTATTTTTTGATTTTAGGATTACCAAAAGCTAAATTAAACGCTAGTAAAACTGATATTATTGATTATGAGCCAACAACTTTGGCTGATGATATGGAAGCAATTCGTTTTGGTATTGAAAATTGTCATCCAGATTTTTTAAATTTTAATGTGCTGCGATTTATGCCTGGGAGTGTAGCTGCTGATACGATTGGCAATTGCAACTATTCCTGTGTACGTCCGTCAAAAAAACAGCCAACTACTGCCGGGTATTTTCTACCACGAGCCGTTAAGCATTATGGCTATCCCCAGTCCCAAGAACATGGTGTTTACCGATTGTGTGAATCAGTTAGCAGATATCAACCTATTTCAACTGCCCTGAATTCTCAACGGGTTTATGATACTATCTACTATGCGATGCAGTTGATTAATAATAAAATTAATACAGGTGGTAAAGCTACAAAGTTGTTTATTGATAGAGACTTACTAGCTTTAGGTTTAGTCAGTCAGGATGAACAAGGAAAATATGCGATCGCTCCTTTAGAATATTTTGCTAACATTTGAATTTGACAACATAAGAAACTGCGGCTCTTTTTCTCCACTGTTCTCGACCTTTTTGAAATAGCCGGACTAATCGGCTTTCTGAACTTTTAAATCCTTCCATTCTGCTTGTTTTGCTAGACACTGTTTAATTTACTAAAGCTTGATTTATCTGAGTTAATAGTTCTTCCATGGAAATAGAACGGGGTAATATCTGGGTAGCAATTCCCCGGACAGCCGTTTCTACAGAAGATGTATATTTTTGTTTCTGAGATTTCGCCATATTTCCATAATTCGGCTCATTTAGTTTTTGGTCAAGTACCAAAATTGGTGGCAAATCAAAAGGTACATTACTCAATGATTTAATAGCTTCTTGTACTTCTTTATTAATTGCTGTTTCGTGCAAGCAAATCAAAAGTAAATCAACACTTTTATGACTGACTTGTTGCACAACTTCCGACCAACAACTGGCAATAGAAGCTCTAAAACCGGCAGTTTGCAAGTATTGAATTAAAGCTTGAAACCACTCATGTCCGCGATTAATTTGCTCATCTTCAAAATTGAGAAAAGAATTTTTAGCTAACTGAACATCTTTGAGTGGTTTACGTTTTGCTTTGGGTAAATCACTCAGCATATTTATATCCACTACTAAAATATTTATTGGGCAACAAATACCAGCGGCAATTTGCAGTACAGATGATAAAGCATCTTGTTGATAATTATGACTATTATTTTCCCCAGTTAAAGGAGTTAAACAAGGAAATACAGATAATCCTGGTATTTGGGAAGCAGCTAAAGTAGTGGCAATATCACAAGTTACCAATGGTAAATTTGCCAATCTTTGGTGTTTAGTTAATTGTTCTAAATAAGTGCGAGCAGTGGAAATTTCCATGTCTAGTAATATCACATCAAACTGCCAAACTCGCGCTAATAAATCTGCTTGATCTAAATCATCTACTTCAATAACTCGATGTTCTCTCAGAGAAGGATAGAGATTAATCATCTCTAATTCTAGATTGACTAATCTGAGAATTCGCAAAGGAACATTTTTAGAATTGAGAGAATTATTTTCCCTCGCTGAATATGGAGCTTTAGTTGTTGTTGATATCTTGCTTAACAATAATGCCAATGCCTGATGCTTAATTGGTAAGCTTAAAAACCCATCAGCTTGTTTAGTAAATGCTTGCGCCTTTTCCGCTGCTGTAGCTGTGACAATGACATTAATATGACGAGTTAAAACATCAGATTTTAGTAAAGTCATGACATCCCAACCAGAAAGTAAAGGCAGTAAAGGATTTAAAAATATTGCTTTTGGTTGCAAGCGCCGAGCTTTTTCTAGTGCCTCTGTTCCTGATCTAGCAATAACTACACGATAACCTAAACCCTTGAGTTGTTCAGTTAATTCCTCAATATATTGAGCTACTGCTTCCACTACTAACACCAATCTTGGGGAGGAACTATTCAGACTTTGATGGGAAGAATTGATGATATTGCCTATTTCCCTCTTTGGAGCTATATCATCAGAGTCACTAAAACTGGCTTTTGGGGGACTGGGAGGTAAAAGCAGGGTAAACTGACTACCTTTACCCTCACGAGATAAGAAACTCACATCGCCACCATGCAAGCGAGCCAAAGCTCTGGTTAATACTAATCCTAAACCTGTTCCTTCAAACTGACGCGTCAGAGGATTTTCTAATTGCTGGAATTTTTGAAAGATTAAATGTTGTTGTTGTTCAGGAATCCCAATCCCTGTATCCCAGACTGTAAAAGCAATCCAGCCTTCCCAACGGCTTACTCGTAACCCAATTTCCCCAGATATTTCTGTGAATTTAAAGGCATTGGAAAGTAAATGGACTAGCATCTGTCGCAAGCGTAATTCATCTGCCACCATTTGTTCTAAACCTGGTTCAATAGCTAGGCTAAATTGATGATTAGATAAATTTGGATTTTCCGACTGGGATAATTGTTTAGTTTTATGAGTTTGATGATAAATGTTTTTAACGTCTGAGAAAGCCCGTTCACACACTACCTGAATTTGTACCGGGTTGAGGGTGAGTTCCATCTGTCCCGTTTCCATCCGAGTCAAATCTAAAATATCATTAACCACACTCATCAAATGTCTGCCACTTTGATGAATTAATCCAGCATAACGGGCTTGACGCTCATTCAGTTGTCCCAATTGTTGATCTACGAGGAGACGAGATAGTCCTAAAACTGCTGTTAACGGTGTTTTTAATTCATGACTAATGCAAGCTAAAAATTCATCTTTTAAGCGATTGAGTTGAATCAAATCAGCATTTTTCGCTGCCAATTCTTGACAAAGTTGTTGTTGTTCAGTTACATCTGTGGCTAATATTAGCCATAGTTCTTCTGGATTTGATGGTATTTCTGACTCAGAAACCCCAATTTTTAACTCGCTACTATCTAAGGGAATTTTTGCAAACTGCCAAACCCGTTCTTGACCAGCTTTGATTTCGACTACACAAGTACAAATACCCAATTGCGGATCTAAAACACAGCTATTAGAACCACTATTTACACTTAGGGGTGGTTCTTGCAGAAATGGTAAGGCTGAGGGTGAGTGAGATGAAAAAACTGTCGGTGAGATCCTTTGTCTGCGACCTGTGAAAGTATCTGGTTTCTCATTTTCTTGGGCATTGGCATAAATAGATTTTGGGGTAAGTATAGTCTCTACCTGTTTCCTAATGCCCTCAGGATCTTTTAATGCTCCTAGTTGTTGCCACCAAGCGAGATTTTGTGTTACTACCTCGCCTTGACTAGTTTGTAACATTATGGGCCACGGTAGTCTAGCCAATAAATGGATTATGGATTTGTGTATTTGAGACTTGTGTTTATTAGCTGTATGTTCAATGCTTTTTTGGAATGCAGAAGTTTTGAGGTTTGCCACATACTTGCGACTTACTTCGTCATTGGTTAAGCCAATAGGAATTTTCTTCTTAACTAATAATTGTACTAGACGTGAAGTATCCAGGATTCCCAAATATTTACCATCTGAGTCAACTAATGCCCAATCTAAGTTTCTTTGTTGTTTTGTTTCTTGGGATTTGAGCAATAAACTGAATTTTTCCAGATTTTCTGCGGCTGGTATGGTCTGGATTGTTTCTATGAGGGATTTATCCACTTGTGAGAGTGGTTGTTGTAAATTTAAAAGGTAGTCATCAGCAGACGCTGCCAATAATTGTGGCAGTAACCGAGCCGAGTACAACAAACCAATAGGGTGTTGTTGTGAATTGACTATGATTAAGCGATCGCACTGTTGTTCGACAAAAATACCTAGCACCGCTGCTAGAGTGTTTGTTTCCAAGCACATTGGTACAATTGCTAGAAGTTCATAAAGTGGGTACTGTAGCATTAAAATAAGTCCTCAGTGGTCTTTCTTCTTGTGATCAACTCCGGCATCACCATCAGCACTTGGTTTAGATGGTCTTCAAGCCTGAAGCAATATCTTCCAAGAATATTTAGAATGGCTACGCCACGCTATCAGCGATTCTGGTTACAATTGACAAGCTTTTTCAAACTAGGCGTTTATCTATGGCTGAATGGCCATGCTCCTCTGTTGGACATCCATTGTCTTGAAGTCAGTCACCAATAGTTTTACCCTTGTGGTGCAAGATGTGAGTTTCTATCCTGAGCAAGTAACCATCCTCACTAGCTTTGCTACTGGTATTGAAAGTCATCATTTTTTATAGTGACAACTACAACAATAATTATGGCTCTAAAGATTCGCTTTAGAACCTTGAGGAATTATAATGATTTTAAATGCCACAATTCTTTCAGTTCGTTTAAGTATCTTATCAATAAATGAAATAATGTAATCTACCTTCGGCTAGATATGTTAATACACATTATCCATAAGCCATGACTCCCCCTAGGTTAAACGCGCTATCAAAGAATTTATCAGCTATTTTACTTAGGGCTTGCTGAAAGAAAGCAAAAGCATTGATAGATAAAGGTTTGCAGGATTTTACACGCAAAAAAGTGCAAGATTATTAACAATAGATGTTTAAAACCCTTGCTTATCAACTAAAAATAACTGCGTAAATTCGAGGGCTAATTGCCCAACTCTTCTCTTCCTTCGTGTCCTTCGCTCCTATATCCCTCCGGTCCCGTCAGGGATACGTGGTTCAGCACAAGTGTATTGTTATACACTTCTACTGATTTTTGTACGGGCGTATTGCAATACGCCCCTACTAACCTTCACGAAAAAACTTTTATGGCTTACGCCACGCTACGCCACGCTACGCTATCAGCAAGTCCTATTTAGTCGGCTCAAGTATCATCACTTGATATGCCTATATATCTCACTCTCAAAAATTTATGATTTATAAACAGTAGATGTTATTAACCATATTGCTTTTACAAACAAATATAAAACAAATTCTCGATAGACAATTTATAGAAGAGGATCACAAAGTTTTAGTTGTTAAAATATGGAATTTTATTGAAGGAATAATAACTCAATGGTACTGGCAGCCAGTGGCTAATATACCTTCTCAGATATACTATTTGCCCCATTCTCAGCCACAAAACTCCGATCAAAAATTAGATAATAAAGATAATTATGTGTTTGCTTTTGGACAGCAGAGAAAGTCACAAATTTTTCAAGATATGACAGCTATCGAAAAACAGGAACTTTTAGCAAAACTTAAATCAGATTACCGTCAAATTATTATAAATTATTTTCTCACTGACAACGCATTACCAGAAAGACTTGATAAATTTATTAATAATTTGTTTTATACTAGTATTCCCATCCCACAAATTATAGAAATGCACATGGAAATCATGGATGAATTTGCGAAGCAATTAATGATAGAAGGCAGAAGCAATGAAGCATTGCTCGATTACCGTTTAACCTTAATAGATATTTTGGCACATCTTTGCGAAGTTTATCGCTGTTCTGTTGCTAAACTCAGTTGAATGTTCCACAGTAGAATTTGCATTTGCATTTATGGTAAATCAATACCTGAGTGTGTATGCAAAGAATGCGCTTTTTGATCTTTTATCTCGATGTTTTTAGGAGTTTATATTGTATGAATGAAGCTAAAAAAACCTATGTTCTCAAGCTATATGTAGCGGGCAATACCCCTAATTCAATGCGGGCTTTAAAAACCCTCAAAAATATCTTAGAGGAAGAATTTAAAGGAGTTTATGCCTTAAAAGTAATTGATGTCCTGAAAAACCCCCAGTTGGCTGAAGAAGATAAAATACTTGCCACACCAACACTATCAAAAATTTTGCCCCCTCCTGTGCGGAAAATTATTGGTGATTTAACAGATAGAGAAAGAGTATTGATTGGGTTGGATCTCCTTTATGAAGAATTGAGTGAAGAATATAGCAAAGAGTAACACAAAATGCAGGAATTAGGATGGAAGAGACAAGAGGTAAAAGTAAAGCCCGCTACCGTAGCGTTAGCCATTTTTTGATAGAATTTTGGGAATTTATTTACCTCCAATTTGCTATATTTGTTTAGTTAATAAAAAATAATTAAAAACTTTCTTGATTTCAAAAACTAGGGTTGAATATCCATATTAGATAAACCATGACAAAAAAAGAGCAACCTGAACCAAAGAAAATACCTATTGGTGTCGAAAAAATTCGCACGATGATTGAGGGCTTTGACGATATTAGTCATGGCGGTTTGCCTGTCGGTAGAACTACTTTAGTTAGTGGCACTTCGGGGACAGGTAAAACTTTATTATCACTACAGTTTCTTTATAATGGTATTACTCACTTTGACGAACCAGGAGTATTTGTCACCTTTGAAGAATCACCCAGCGACATTATTAAAAATTCCCATATTTTTGATTGGAATTTGCAACGGTTAATTGATGAAGGTAAATTATTTATTCTCGACGCGTCTCCTGATCCTGAAGGTCAAGATATCGTCGGTAGTTTTGATTTATCTGCTCTGATTGAACGCTTACAATATGCCATTCGTAAATATAAAGCTAAAAGGGTTTCTATTGATTCAATGACCGCCATATTTCAACAATATGAAGCTATAGGCGTAGTGCGGCGAGAAATTTTCCGATTAGTAGCGCGTTTGAAACAATTGAATGTCACCACCATCATTACAACTGAACGGGGTGAAGAATATGGACCAGTGGCATCTTTTGGAGTTGAAGAATTTGTTTCTGATAATGTCGTCATTGTTCGCAACGTTTTAGAAGGAGAACGCCGCCGTCGAACTATGGAAATGCTCAAATTACGCGGAACAACCCACATGAAAGGTGAATATCCTTTCACAATCACTAATGAAGGAGTTAATATATTTCCCTTGGGAGCAATGCGTTTAACACAGCGATCTTCTAATGTGCGCGTATCTTCTGGAGTGAAAATTCTGGATGAAATGTGTGGTGGAGGTTTCTTTAAAGATTCGATTATTTTAGCCACAGGAGCTACAGGTACTGGTAAAACTTTATTAGTTAGTAAGTTTATTCAAGATGGCTGTATTAATGGTGAACGAGTAATATTATTTGCTTATGAAGAATCTCGCGCCCAGCTTTCCCGGAATGCTCATTCCTGGGGGATTGATTTTGAGAAACTAGAACATCAAGGGTTGTTGAAAATAATTTGCACCTATCCTGAATCAACTGGTTTAGAAGATCACTTACAAATTATTAAATCAGAAATATCCCATTTTAAACCTGCCCGGATTGCCATTGATTCTCTGTCAGCAATGGCTAGAGGCGTTAGTAATAACGCTTTTCGTCAATTTGTAATTGGTGTGACAGGTTATGCTAAACAAGAAGAAATTACTGGTTTCTTCACCAATACCACAGACCAATTCCTAGGTTCTAATTCCATTACTGACTCCCATATTTCCACGATTACAGACACAATTTTGATGTTACAATACGTAGAAATTCGGGGAGAAATGTCGCGGGCAATTAACGTGTTTAAAATGCGCGGCTCGTGGCACGATAAGGGGATTCGTGAATATAATATTACGGCAGATGGTCCTGATATTAAAGACTCATTTCGTAATTATGAGCGCATTATTAGTGGTGCGCCTAACCGCGTTAGTATAGACGAAAAAGCAGAACTTTCTCGAATTGTTAAACGTTTTGAAGACAAACCGAGTTCTGATGTTTAAAATAAGGTATAGTGCCATATTTATGCCTAAATCTTAATATCGTGCTATATTTTTGTTGGTGAAGACAAGTATTCTACCGCTAAATTAATATTTTTTTGTGTGAGGGGATGCGGTGAAAAAACAGCAATTATTCCATTGTTTATTACCTGGTGTTACAGCAGCAGTATTAACAATCCAGCCCGCTTGGGCTAATGTTGTTAAAGTAAGTGAGTTACAGCTAATGTCTTCTCCTAGTGTGTTGATTTCTACGGACAGTAGAAATTTATTCACGGACAATAGCCTACTGCCTAAGAGTACAGTTAAACGTGACTCAGCATTATTACCTGCTAGTTATTTCAGTCAAGGTAGTATTAAGCCTTTTGGCGATCGCAGTTTACCTTTAATCATGGCTGACAATTATCTCAGCATTGAGGGAGAAAAAATTCCTCCAAAATATGAAAGTAGATTTGTAAGTTTTTCTGATTTATCAAATTCAAATAATAATTTACTCTTCGCTAGTAATCCCAAATCAAGTAAATTAACTAACTCGGATCAGCAATTTGCCAATGGTGATGTTGCGGTGACAAAGTTACTAGAATCTAGTAATTGTCCACAGTCACAGCCCAAGAGTCAAGCTGCTTTGTTAGTTGCTTCTAACACCTGCTTACCTCAAAATATTAATAGTTGGATAGCGCAAACAACTGTTCCTACTACTTCTGAAACCAGTCCACCTCCTCCAGCGGAGAATATAAAGGTTGTACCACCGGAGAACGTCAAACCTACACCTACTCAGCCCATAGATTTCCCTAATGTTCCTAATGATTTGAATCCTAGTCCTAATCCATTGTTGTATCCAACAAAGGCAGAGGAAGTCAAAGTTCAAGGAACTCAGCCCATTAGTTTGTCTCAGGCTTTGGAACTGGCTAAACGGAATAATAATGATTTACAGGTGTCTGTATTACAACTAGAACGAAGTAAATCAGTTTTACGCGAAGCACAAGCGGCTTTAATGCCTAGTGTAGAGTTGAGTGGTGATGTTACTAATTCTCTCAGTGCTGACGCTACACTGAATGCTAAAATAAATCAGAAGATAAACCCTACATCTCCTGATGCTACTTCTGTTACGAGATTTAACGGTACTGCACAAATAAGATATGATCTATATACCTCCGGTAGACGTAATGAGGCTATTAAAGAGGCAGAAGAACGGATACGTGTGCAAGAATTGGATGTAGAAAAGCAATCCGAGGAAATTCGCCTGAATGTGGCTACGGCATACTACAACTTGCAACAAGCTGATGAAAATGTCAGAATTTCTCAGTCAGCGGTACAAAATGCTCAAGCTAGTTTGAAAGATGCAGTGGCTTTAGAACGGGCTGGTGTAGGTACTCGTTTTGATGTATTGCGATCGCAGGTGAATTTAGCTAACTCCCAACAGGACTTAACTAGCGCCTTTTCTCAACAACAAATTGCTCGTCGCAGGTTAGCACCGCTGTTGAATTTGTCCCAGTCTGTCAGTATTAGTGCAGGTGATCCTGTCAAACTAGCGGGTTTATGGCAGCATCCACTAGAACAAAGTATTGTTTTAGCTTATCAAAACCGTTCTGAACTACAACAGAACTTAGCACAGCGCAATATTAGTGAAGCTCAAAGAAAACAGGCATTAGCATCTTTGGGTCCCCAAGTAAGCTTGGTGGGCAGGTATAACTTGTTAGATCAGTTTGATGATGGAACCAGCGTCAGTGATGGTTATTCCGTGGGAGTGCAAGCTACTCTTAATTTATATGATGGGGGAGCAGCAAAAGCCAGAGCAGCCCAATCTAAAACTAATATAGCGATCGCCGAAACTCAATTTTCTGAACAGCGCAACCAAATCCGCTTCCAGGTAGAACAAGCATACTCTACCCAGGTTTCAAACTTAGAAAATGTGCAGACTTCTAATGTAGCTTTAGAACAAGCTAAAGAGTCTTTGCGGTTAGCGCGGTTAAGATTTCAGGCTGGTGTGGGAACTCAAACTGATGTCATTAACGCATTAAATGATCTCACTCGTTCTGAAGGTAATCGCGTCAAAGCGATTTTAGATTACAATCGCGCTTTAACAGAATTGCAAAGATATGTTACCTCTAGGGGTTTAAATCAGTTACAAGAATCAGGAGTAAAGTGATAAGTTAGGAGATAGGTAATGGGTAATAGGTAATGGGCAACTGACTAATGACTGGGCGCAGGCCCTGCGCCCCTACTGACCAATGACTAAAGTTACATCACAAGAGATTGCAAAATTTCGCTCCCTTATGGTAGATGATCCTCAAGCAATGGAAGCGTTAGACTTGATAGAGGATTGCGATGGAGATTTAGAAGATGCAGTAATGACTTTGGCTATTCGGGCTGGACAAGAACCAGAACAAACAAATTCCGAATGGTTAGATGCTCTAGCCAAAAAATGGCGGGCTGTAGTTTGTGAACAACAATATCGAGAAGACTTGTTAAATGGGTCAATTCAAGGGATGATAGTACATCTAAGGACAATACCGAGTTTTCCCAAAAGTCTGGCTACACCGGTTTTAATTTATATTCTTAAACAAGGTGTGAATAATTTTTGTGAGCCTTTGGATTTGCTAAAGTCCTATGAATCCTGAGTTTTAAAATTGATGAATTATCTTATTGCTGTATTATCAGATCGCATCCAAGCCGAAGCCGCTGATTTAGCTTTAGAAAGAGAGGGCATAAATGGCACTATTCTTGGTAGAGGATACAAAAGTGCCGATGAGTTTGGTTTAATTGATCCCAAAGAAAAAGCCAAAACACAAGTAAAACTCATGGCGATTTGGTTAGTACCATTTGGCTTTTTTGCTGGTTTTACCTTCAGCTTCATCACTGGTTTAGATACCTTCGCATGGGCTGGAGAAATTGGTAATCATGTGGTTGGCGGAATCCTGGGGGCTGGTAGTGGTGCAATGGGTAGCGTATTTGTGGGTGGTGGCGTTGGTTTATTTGAGGGTGGTGGCGATGATTCACTCTATCGTAATCGCTTAGATGCTGGTAAGTATTTAATTGTGGTGCAGGGTTCGGAAACTCTTACCCGTCAAGCTACTCGCGTTTTACGCCAGTTTAAACCAGAAAATATTCAAGGTTATGCTGAAAGTAATTAGTAGATACCAGATCCCCGACTTCTCAAAGAAGTCGGGGATCTATCTGCTCCTGCTCCCTGTAACTCCTGTAACTTTATGCTACCTAGAGAAGAACTTTTAAAAGGTGTTGAAAACCGCGATACTGTTGCCCGTGCAATTGATCAAGCAGATCAGGCTATAAAGACCTGGGAAGTGGTATTTACAGATTTTTTGTCTCCGCCAGAGTTGGCGGAAATTCAACGGGCATTTAGTCGCTTAACAGAGGTGGATTTGGTAGCGTGGGGTGGATATCCGCAAGCGGAAAGACAAAGGTTGGCGATCGCTCGTTCTGAGTTACCCTTAGATCAGTCTCAAGTTGCGATTGTAGCTTTAGAAATTGCTGGGAATTTCTTGTTTGATACGGCAAATCACCGGGATTTTCTAGGGGCAATGCTGGGAACGGGGATTGTGCGGGAAAAGACAGGAGATGTAATTGTTTTGGGGGAAAGAGGGGCGCAGGTGATTGTTGTGCCTGAATTGGTAGAATTTTTAGAGATGAGTTTGCAACAGGTGCGTTCTGTGCCGGTGAAAACTCGACGCATTGATATTAATGAGTTAAAAATCCGCGAACCTAAGAAGAAGGAAATGACGACTGTGGAGGCTTCTTTGCGGTTAGATGCGGTGGCTTCGGCTGGGTTTGGGATGTCTCGTAGTAAAATGGTGGATTTAATTGACTCTAATGATGTACGTGTCAATTGGAAGGAAGTGACTCAAGCGAGTTCTCAAGTTAAATCAGGGGATTTAATCGCTATTCGCGGGAAAGGGCGGTTGGAAGTTGGAGAAATTGCGGTTACTAAAAAGGATCGCTACCGGGTACAGTTGACTAGATATATGTAGGATATAATTTTGGTTTTAGGTATTGACAGATTATATTTTTTATGCTATATTAATTATCTGTTTGGTTACGGACGGTTAGCTCAGGTGGTTAGAGTACATCGTTTTCATAGATTGGGTCGTTGGTTAGTGTACAAAAACGTCCAAATTTTGTATTGTACCACTAAAAAA
>JANMEE010000130.1:0-7625 GCA_031376645.1 Dolichospermum sp. OTE_75_concoct_329_sub
CCAAAACCTCCTCTCCATCATTGAATCCATCGCCATCAGAATCTGGATTAAGTGCATTGGTTTCGTCACCGGTATCTGGCAATCCATCAATACCTGAAACTTCTTCGCCATTGGTCAAGCCATCATTGTCACAATCATCAGTTAAGATGGATGCAAGAGGATCGCAACTATCTGTTGGATTTGATCCTAGCTCCACTTCATCTCCGTCATTTATACCATCACCATCTGTATCAGGATTGTTGTTGTCTGTTCCAGCCAAAATTTCACCAGCATTGTCCAGTCCGTCGTCATCACAATCGTTGGTCAAAAGCGCATTCGTATCCGGGTCGCATGAATCATTTGGATCAGTGCTGTTATTTACCTCATCACCATCATTAATACCATCGGCATCTGTATCTGGATTGTTGTTGTCTGTTCCTGCAAGTATTTCACCTGCATTGTCTAATCCATCATTATCACAATCATTGATTGATAATGCATCGATGTTTGGATCGCAGGCATCTAAAGGATCTGATCCATTTGTAACCTCATCTCCATCATTAACTCCATCGCCATCAGTATCAGGATTGGTATTATCGGTTCCCGACAAAATCTCTCCGGCATTATCCAATCCATCGTTATCACAGTCGTTGGTCAAAAGAGCATTAATATCCGGATCACATGTATCATTTGGATCTGACCCATTTGCTACTTCATCGCCATCATTGAAACCGTCTCCATCGGTATCAGGGTTTGTATTATCCGTACCAGCGAGGATCTCATCTTCATTATCCAGACCATCATTATCACAATCATTTGTAGAAAGGGCATTGATATCAGGATCACACGCATCAAGGGGATCGCTACCGTTCAAGTCTTCTGTTTGGTTATCGAATCCGTCTCCATCACAATCTATCATTGGATCAGCAAGACAATTTCCCACAATAACATTTAGAGTGGCCGAAGCACAATCGCCGTCAATATCGCATATTTCATAAACAATAACTGCCAATCCTTCAAAGCCTGAATCAGGAGTAAAATCAATACTATCATCCGTTGGGTCCAAAGGCGTGCTGTTGTCATTTACAATAGCGGTTCCATTTGTTGAACTCAATATTGATATGGCATTATTGGAAGGACCATCCACTCCAAAATCATCATTGCCAGTTACATCTATATTGTTTAAAGAAGCATCAACATCAGTAGATGCATTGTCATTCGACGGATCCGGAACTCCGCAATCAGCATTGGCCACTGCGTCTGGATTTGGATCACACATATCATTCGGATCGCTTCCGTTATTTACTTCATCACCATCATTGATACTATCGCCATCCGAATCAGAATTTGTATTATCCGTACCTGCTAAAATCTCTCCGGCATTATCCAATCCGTCGTTACCACAATCATTCGTTGGTATCGAATTAATATTTGGGTTGCATGAATCATTTGGATCAGATCCATTAGCTACTTCATCACCATCATCAATGCCATCGTCATCGGTATCGGGATTGGTATTATCAGTCCCGGCAAGAATTTCTCCGGCATTGTCCAGGCCGTCATTGTCGCAATCGCTGGTGGACGAAGCGCTGACATCAGGATCGCATGAGTTATTAGGATCTGTGCCATTGGTCACTTCATCACCATCAATGATGCTGTCACCATCAGTGTCGGGGTTTGTATTATCCGTACCTGCCAAAATCTCTCCGGCATTGTCCAATCCGTCGTTATCACAATCATTGGTTGACAAGGCGCTGACATTAGGATCGCAAGAATCAGTAGGATCTGTGCTATTGTTCACTTCATCACCATCATCAATGCCATCGCCATCTGTGTCCGGGTTTGTATTATCAGTTCCTGCAAGAATTTCTTCCGCATTGGTGAGTCCATCATTATCACAATCATTGGCAGCAAGTGCATTGATATCCGGATCACAAGAATTATTGGGATCACTTCCACCGGTTACTTCATCGCCATCGTTGATACCGTCACCATCAGTGTCGGGGTTGGTATTATTCGTGCCCGCCAAAATTTCTCCGGCATTGTCCAGTCCGTCATTATCGCAATCATTTGTTTGAACTGAATTGATGTTCGGGTCACACGAATCGCCAGGATCAGATCCGTTTACAATTTCGTTACCGTCATTATAGCCGTCATCATCTGTATCAGAATTCGTGTTATCGGTTCCGGCGAGGATTTCGCCCGTGTTGTCTAAACCATCATTATCACAATCATTGGTAGATAATGCATTAATATCGGGATCACATGGATCCAATGGATCAGAACCTTGATTTGTTTCTACCAGATTACTTAATCCATCATTGTCGCAATCTAAAACGGGATTTGATAAACAATCTCCAACTGTAATGGTAATTGTTGTTTGATCGCAATCTCCGTCGGCATCACAAATTTCGTAGGTGATTATGGCAACTCCAACAAAATCATTTACAGGAGTGAAATCAATACTATCATCTGTGGGATTATTGGGCGTTCCATTGTCAGCAACAATGGATGACCCATTGGTGGTTGAAATGATGGCTACGCTGCCGGTTGAAGGGCCGTCAACTCCATAGTTATCATTGTCCAGAGGATCAAGGTTGATGGAATCATTCAGTGGTGTGGTAGCAAGATCTGCGTTAGCTGTTGGAATTCCACAATCCGCTGAAGGCACCGCATTTGGGTTTGGATCACATGGATCATTTGGATCTGTTAATCCATTTACTTCATCGCCATCATTGACCCCATCACCATCGGTATCAGAATTCGTGTTATCCGTTCCAGCAAGAATTTCCTCAGCATTTGTAAGTCCATCATTATCGCAATCGTTCGTTGCAAGCGAATTGACATTGGGGTCGCAAACATCATTTGGATCACTTCCTGCTGTTACTTCATCGCCATCATTGATACTATCATCATCCGAATCAGCATCTGTGTTGTCAGTGCCCGCAAGAATTTCTTCTGAATTATCCAAACCATCATTGTCGCAATCATTGGTAGCAAGTCCATTAATGTTTGGGTCGCAAGAATCGACCGGATCGCTTCCATTACCTACTTCGATGCCATCATATATTCCATCACCATCGGTATCAGAATTCGTGTTATCTGTTCCCGCAAGAATTTCCTCGGCATTTGTAAGTCCATCATTATCGCAATCGTTCGTTGCAAGCGAATTGACATTGGGATCGCAAACATCATTTGGATCACTTCCTGCTGTTACTTCATCGCCATCACTGATACCATCATCATCCGAATCAGCATCTGTGTTGTCAGTACCCGCAAGAATTTCTCCTGAATTATCCAAACCATCATTGTCGCAATCATTGGTGGCGAGTGCATTAATGTTTGGGTCGCAAGGATCATTCGGATCCGAGCCATTCACCACTTCATCGTTATCCAAAATACCATCACCATCGGTGTCAGCATTTGGGCAATTAAGTACATCAGATATTGTAGTGTTGAGTATTGTTATCTCATGAGTTGCGTTTGAGTTGGGAACGAATGACCTGGTAACAATAGAGCGCACTCCGTTGAGAAAAGGGAAATAAACGCGCACATAATATCTAGCACCCGGATCTGATACGCCAAAGTGAAACACAGGATTACCAAAGGTGCCATAGCCTTCTCCTGCTGCCAGATTCACCAGCGGCGATATTCTTACACCATTACAATCAAACAAAGCTGCGGTAGCTCCATCGGCTACTGAACGGGATACACCAAGATTATCCCATAATGCTTTTACACGTATGTAGTTTTGATTATCCAGATTGTTTTGCCATAGCTGATTGGTATTAGCAGCCATTGCAATGTACAAGTCCAGATCGCCATCATTGTCGTAGTCGATAAATGAAGCTCCCTGGCAATTCCCGTCAGGATTGATATTTTTATTAATGGGCGAATTAGGTCTTGAAAATGTAAGGTTAGCTGGATTTTCATTGATGAACAAATAACTCTGAGTATGGAGGTTGGCAATGAACAAATCGATATCGCCATCATTGTCCACATCACCCGCAGTACAGCCGTCAATACTTGCACCTGTCAGACTGATACCCGATGAGGTTTGGGGTTGGCCGGTCGCTACAAAAGTACCTGCATTGTTCCGCCATATTTGATTGTTGCCTTCATCTGCCCAGTAAAGATCCAGATCGCCATCACTGTCAAAATCTGCCCAGCATACTCCGCCTTTGTTTCCATTACTGGAGGTCTCGTTGAAAGTATTGGCGGTGAATGTACCGGATGAGGTGCCCAAATAAATGTCAGTATCTGAATCTCTTCTAAAGCATATATCCACATAGCCGTCATTATTAAAATCTCCTGCGGCGGCATAATCCCCGGCAGTGCCGGTTATTGGCAGACCAGTAGAGGCATTGTCTATGTAAGCAAATACTCCACTTCCGTTGTTGCTTAATATATCCACTCCAAAGGAATGGTTATCGATCATCAAATCAAGGTCACCATCGTGATCGTAATCCAAAGCCACTATACCCTCGGCACTCATGCCATTCGTGATGGTGGTAATTGCCTGACTTGGGGTTTGTGTAGCCCCTCCAAAACTATATGCCGGCGAGCCTGTCGGCCCATTATTAAGCCATACTTCTATTCTGTTAAAAGTATTGACCACAAAGTCCATATTGCCATCTTTATTAAAATCACCTGCAATGGCCGAGCGTTCTTTGCCTGTATCATCTAAGGCGGCGGCATGGCTAGGGGTAACGTCCACAAACAGAGATGCGCCAAGTGAATAATATAATTTATTATTTACTAGTGCATCACTGGAGTTTAGCTCAACATCCAAATAGCCATCATTATTAAAATCGGCCCAGCAAAATCCACCTTCTTTTGCGCCAGCCAAATTTAAATTGACATATGAGGCTATTTCGCAGAAAGGCTGATTGTTGCACGCTGGCGGATTGATAGTGATCGTTACTTGTGCTGTTGCACAAGCGTTTGAATTATCGCAGACATCATATGAAAATGTATCCGTTCCACTGGCTCCATCATTGGAAACGTATGTATACGTTCCATCTGAATTCAAAACCAATGTTCCTTGTGCGGGAGACGTATTTACAGAGTACGACAGTGGATTGCCATCAATATCAGAATCGTTTGTGGAAACATTCCCCACGACTCCATAGCCTGAAATTACATTGGCTGCATCATTGACTGCCGTTGGCACATCATTTATCGCTGCGACTGTTACAGTCAAAGTTGCCTGATTCGAAATTATTCCGTCATTATCTAAAATAGTATAAGTTAGCGTTGCAACACCATTAAAATTTGATGCCGGAGAAAACAATACATCACCATTTAATGTATTCACGTTCCAAATACCAAAGACATTGGTGACTGATATTTGCTGACCCGCCACGGAAGGATTCAGGTCAATTGTTGATTGCACAACACTTCCGTCATTGTCAATATCATTACCGTCAATGTTTACTATTGAAACAGGAGTATCCTCATTTGTATTTACTGCATCATTAACCGCAACTGGTGCCGATGGTCCCACTGTCAAGCTATGACTGGCCGGTGAATTATCACTTGTTGGTATTGTTGAATCGATAATAGTGGTTGAAATATACCCAAAAGCATTATTGGTATAAATACCAATGGTATTGGGTACCAAAGCTTGAAACGACAGCACGGAAGTACTGGATGCTGCTATTGAAAAAACACCACTCCAGGTCAGGGTCTGCCCCGAAGTATTCGGATTTGAAATAGGATTGCTGTTAAACAAAGCAGTTCCGGCGATATAAGAAACGCCACCAGGCAACTGATCCACAATTTGATCCAATGCCCTGCTTACGCTACCTGAGTTGGCAATTGAAATGGAATATGTAATCGTGCCACCTGAAGACATCTGATTGAAATTTGCAGATTTGCTCACCAATAAAGTATTAGAGGCTGGCTGAACAGGTTGAATTGGGTTGCCATTTATATCTGTTGTAAATGAACTTGTATTAGCATGTTTCATCAGATTACCACTTTTGACATGTGCCAATGGGCTGACATATACCGGTGATGTCCCTACACCCACAGCTTTGAAGGTGTAAACGCAAGTATAATCGGAAGTAGAGGAGTTTGTGAGCGATGCATTCGGTATATTTAATACATTATTAAATATACCCGCATTGGCGCCGGTAAAAGTAATTGTTGTGCTTACTAATTCGTATACATTTGCTGCCCATGTACCCAATGATGCCGGAGTAAAGGCAACAACCCTGTTGGATTGCTGAGAAGCCATTTGTCCTGTACTACCCGTTACTGTAATTGTAAGTGTCCCTCCCAGCGGTGGTGGATTAGGGAGTGAAACAATAGTATTCACCTGATTAGGGGAAGCCGCCTGAGAATCGGTAACATCCACAATTACAAATGTAGATGTAGCCAAAACGGTACCGCTACCAGGATAACCATTGTAAACTGTAATCACATGGCTTTGGTCTACAGCAGTAACTTGTGTGGCTGTGAGAAAGAAAAATGCCGCCGACTCTTGTCCGATATTAATTGTGCCCAGGTGCATGATGCCGTCTTCATTGCTATTCTTGGTAATAACACCTCCGGAAAAATTACCAATTGTAACCCACACGTCACTATAATTAAATGCATTATCATTTAATATTTTATACGAAACATATTCGGAATTAACACCCTGACCAATATCAACGTACATAACTGAACCCGAGGTTCGCGTGATTGTTGTAGCATAGCACACCTGGCTCGATAATATCAGCAATACGTTAAGCAGGAGGCCAATGAGTAATTTTATATTCATATATTGAATTTTGTAGTGACTGATTAAACCACTTCGTTTTTTATCGTTAACATTAAATTTTCGGATACTAAAGAGTCATTAGGAATTTCAATCATAATTTCAACTTATTCAGCAGGCCTTATCCATAGCCAGGCCCATAATATATTTAACTATAACAAGCCTCGATCCAGGCGTCAAAATTGAACATGCGGTAAAAACTATCCCATCCGATAAATACTAATTTCGAACAACAAGTTGTGGGAATCCATAATTAAAAATTAGCGCAGATAATACCGCCTTCATCGGCATACTTTTAACATTCGTCATCAATTGTGACTTCTGAAGGACCAACCTGCATTGGTCAGATACCGGATATTAATGTCGATATTACAATAATCAAATAGAATTATTTAAATAAAACCCTATTTCACCGCCAATTTTTTTCGCCTTTTGTCACAAGTGATTCTAATGCCTTGAAACGGACAATTCCCCGAACTGCGCAAGGAGCTGAACAGGGAATATCGAACGACTGCGGGAAATGACCATTCAATGCTATCGAATCTGACCAGGTCCCATTCTCTGCTTGACACTTTCGTTATCATGATTAACACCAATTCAATTTATGAAATAGACCAAAGATGTGAAGCTGTTTTTTATCAAGATGACGAAAAAAATCGTTGCGCTGCAGTACCTATGAAACGATGTTCTTAGGAAGTATTAATAAAAAGAGCCAGCAGATCAGGTAATACCAATTCCAAATATAATTTAACCCAAAGGGTAAATTATTTTGTGAATTGGTTATGCCGTTACTAAAAATAAATAGTACTATGAGGCGCAGCCGAAACCTGCCTTTGCCGGCAGGCAGGTTGGACTATATTATTTTTGTAAGCGGTATAAC
>JANMEE010000131.1:0-70308 GCA_031376645.1 Dolichospermum sp. OTE_75_concoct_329_sub
TTTTATCTGAATTTACTCAGGTATCCCTTTATGAGCAAATTAAATCAACCAGCAATATTAGTGACAATATTATTCCTAATATCACAGTTCGCAAATGTAGCTGGATTTTTTTGGGAAAACTGGCATCAATCAGGAAAGAAATTCAGAGGGAACGGGCAATAGGTAACAGGAAAAACTCATGTTTAGAAACATGAGATTGAAATAATGACACTGTTTTTTTCGGGCTACGCATCTTAAAAAACATCTTTTTTTTGACTGAAGCTCTAAACTGGTGCAAATGAGTGTTTCTTATTATCTGTTCCCTGTTCCCTGTTCCCTGTTCCCTTCTTTTGTAAAGTGCCGTAATATCAAGATTTAGTATAACTGTCAAAGGTTTATATGCAAAAGCTAGAAGTGGAGAAATCAAACAATTTACAGGTATTAGTGATCCCTTTGACACTCTCAGCCCTAAAGGGACTGAGATTCTGCGGACAGAGTAAACTTAGGTAACGCCCAAAGTCTAATTCTCGCTACGGTAGTCAAACACCGTCTACCCAGTAAGCCCAAGTCTAAGCTTAGATTGCTGGCTACTTTTCGCAGAATATTAGCTGCGCCGTTCAAATCTGCATTGATCATTGAACCATTACCCGACTTGTACAAACCACGCTCAATCCGTCTTCCAGATGCTTTCCACCCGTCTGGTTTTGGGCTTCGCCCCGCTTCGCTAACACCAAACTTAGGTAGGGAGTCTCCATCTAGAAAACTAGCAATTGAAGTGTATGCTTCTTCGGTTTCTTGAAATCTAATACCGTGTAAATCACAAAGTTGCATTAGCCGGGTTTTGAGTTTACCTAACGGCATTTGGACAAACTTTTGATTATTAATTCTCCCTATGTTGGCGTTAGATTTAAAGGTTCCCAAGTCAATGGACAATGCCTGATTGATGTCTAAAACGTGGTTTTGTTTCTCAACTTCGTAAGACATCTCCAGATAAAAAGCACCGTTTTTAGGTAGGATAGTGAATTCTTTAACATGAGCAATGTCTAGATTTGACGGCATTGGTAGGAAAAATTCAGAAATTCCAAACCATCTTTTTACAGTTAGTCCTAACGAAAATCTAAGTTGTCCATTAATTAGAGTTGGTTTTTGTCCACCGCTATTAGGATAGGCAACTTTGAAAAGTTTAGAACCTGTTAGATAGCCGGGAGCTTTCGGTTTAGAATGTAATTGTCCGTTAAGGAACAAAGAGCGTAATCCTTTGAAAGATTTAAAAGTCTCAATTACAGACAATAAAGTTTGTTGTGCTGGGGTAGATGGCATTGATTGAGCAACCATAGTTTTAGAAACTGAAGGTTCGTAGGCTAAATCAAATTTACCCGTTAAAAGTTTTCCGGTTTTAAAAAATGTTTGTCGAGCGAAATAAACACCACTGTTATAGAGTTTACCCGACTGCTGACAAAGATATTCTAATACTGCCTTAGTTTCATCATCAGGAGATAACAAAACTTGTTGCACTCCCATTGACTTTTTATTTTTTACCACCAATTTTTGATTTATGAGAAGTTGACTTCTCAATAATAATTGATTAAACTAGGATTGTCAATAGATATAGAGAAAACAACACAAAAATATGTTAACACAAGAAGACTATAAAACCCATAACCATGTTAAATTCCTAGTTAATTACCACTTTGTCTGGATACCCAAGCGCCGAAAGAAAGTTTTAGTAGGGGAGATAGCAACAAGAGCGAGACAGATTTTTGCTGAACTGGCCATAGAAAAAGGTTGGGATATTTTAGCTTTAGAAGTAGCCCCAGACCATATCCATTTATTTATTAGCGTTAAGCCTACAGATACCCCACATTTAGTTATCAAGGCATTTAAAGGGCGTTCTAGTTTCTATTTGAGAAAAGAATTTCCCCAGTTAAAAAAACTACCATCTCTTTGGACAAGTAGTTATTTTGTAAGCACCGCAGGGAATGTTAGTAGTGAATCGGTGAGGAAATATATTGAAGATCCGCATCACGGATAATACAGAAAATACCACAGCGGTTAAAACCGCTCGCGCCGCTTCCCTCTCAGGTCTAAAGATGCGCTCGTTTCCCACTTACCGTGAGGTCTTATGAAAAACCTGTAAACCCCGAAATTATCTGTGATATTGAACGTGTAACGGGCGATCATAGTTTTTTATTTTATATATTTGAGTCAAGTTATAGGGCATTAAATAGTTTTTTAAAATGTTGTAACTCGTTTTTTGTTAAATAAAAATAGATTTAAGTTACAAACGATCAAAAGCAATCAGCAGCTTCAAAATCATATTTTCACTGATGGATTGACGGTAAACATCACTAAATAAGGCATATAATAGGCGATTCCTCATGTTTTCCCGGCACGTCAGAAAATTCTCTAGAATTTGTTGATACTTAGGAGTTAGTAAAGACTGATAAATGTGTTGGAATTCCCTTGCCTGTTCCGTCACCCGCCGTTGCCGACCTTCATTTAAATACCGATGCATTCGTTTTTGTAATTGATGTAGTTTGGCAGCAAAAGCTTGATGTTGATCTTTATATGTAGTGCTTGTATTTGAAGCCGCACCAAATAAGTTATTGCTATGCTGCCGATACAATAATCCAGGTTCTGGGTCATAAATGATTTCTCCAAAAGCTGAAGCAAGCAAATAAAGCCACCAATCATGACCATAGGAATGTTGGGGAATTTTTTTTAGAAAAATTTGCCGGAGGGCTTGATTGATTAGAAATGTACAACCCAGTAGGGGGCATTCAACCAGTGCATTTTGAAAGGCTAATATGTGCTGAGGCACAATTAGAGAACCCAACATCGCTAAATTTTGATCAACAACTCTGGCACTGGTTGCATACAATGTAGGAATTGATTGGGGATGTGAATTTAATGTTGCTACAGCACGA
This sequence comes from Dolichospermum sp. OTE_75_concoct_329_sub, assembly GCA_031376645.1. Classification (GTDB taxonomy): domain Bacteria; phylum Cyanobacteriota; class Cyanobacteriia; order Cyanobacteriales; family Nostocaceae; genus Dolichospermum. The sequence goes on from JANMEE010000131.1 coordinate 2,907, forward strand.
GAAATTCTGTTCGGTAGCCAGAGATCATCTTGATCACTGAAGGCTATATAAGCAGCAGTGGGCGAGGCTTGAACTATAACCAAAAGCCTGAAGATCTGCTTTGTCCAGGTGCAGAGCGATCGCTGATGGCGCAACGATAATGATTTCTAACTGATCTTTAATCGTTTGTGTCTCAAGTGATCGCACCGTGCGCTGAATCACATCATAGCGATCAGGGGTTACCAGAACAATCGATAAAGTGGGGGTGCAATGTTTATCCATAAATTGAGTTAGAACTTGTTTGAAAACTTAAAGGATGGCTGTGATTATAGATTATGGCATAAATGGTCGTGATATTATACCAATAATAATAATAATGCTATTTAAATTAGCCAATTTGGGCTTAAATATTCCAATTACTCTGGTGTTAGATAATGCTAAATAACAAAAGTGTAAACTGGTACAAGACTATGCCAAAGAATTGGACATACAGTTATGTTATTTACCTTCTTATTCACCACAGCTAAATTTAATTGAGCGATTTTGGAAGTTTGTTAGAAATGAATGTTTATACTCTAAATACTATGCTAACTTTGCTGATTTTAAGGCAGCAATATCTAACTGTATTAACACCGCTAATACTGACAAACAAGAAAAGCTCTCCAGTTCACAAGCAGCAAGAATGTCGCTATCTATCAATTTATAGTGATGAATATAATATAATATAAATTTGCGACAATTTACACTTCCGATGACGCTTCCAGAAATTTTACAGTAGTAGCTTCTTCCTCCTCTTCCTTCGTGTCCTTCGCTCCTTCGTGGTTCATTTCTCCCCTTCTCCCCATAAAACAAAGAGGCGTTGCAGAACGATGGTATGATTATCCAAAATTCCGAAGGAGTTTTTACAGCTTATAGCTATCGGTTCATACATTAAATCAGCAACGCCGAAAAACTTAGGTTTTATACACAATGCGATCGCCAAACTGCCCAACCCTCAATGTATTATTATTTTTGTGTTGCAAACTGAAGTGCGGAATGTGGGTTACATTATGATATTATCAACACTGTAGCCAATTTACGAGGGTGAGATGATGATGCTTTAACCATTAGTGCCCATTTTTCGCTTAATTTAGTAAAAACAATCAGTCCTCAAAATTCTTTACAGGTTGCCCACAATAGTTTCCTTATCAAGCGAAGAACGCACAATGATTATTGAACCATTTGTTTCTGTAATTATCCCAGTTTATAATGATGCAGAGCCTCTGAAGCTTTGCTTACAAGCCCTAGAAAATCAGACCTATCCCCAAGATTTATATGAAGTCATTATTGTGGATAATGGTTCAGATACCACACAAAATATTAAAGAATTAGTATCCCACTTTAGTCAAGGAAAGACTATTTATGAAAATTTCCCCGGTTCCTATGCGGCTCGAAATAAAGGCTTGTCCCAAGCTAGAGGAGAAATTATTGCTTTTACAGACGCGGATTGTATTCCCGATCCTAATTGGATTCAAAACGGTGTCAGAAAGTTGCTGGAAGTCCCTAACTGTGGACTGGTAGCAGGTAGAATTGAGATTTTCTTCAGAGATTCACATTATCCTACGGCTGTAGAGCTATATGAAAGTATTACGGCTTTCAATCAGGAACATTTTCTCAAAAATAGTCAATTTGGGGCGACAGCAAATATTTTCACCTTTAAGGAAGTAATTGAGAATGTTGGAGATTTCAATAAGAATTTGAAGTCAGGGGGAGATGTTGAGTGGGGACGCAGAGTTTTTGCCTACGGTTATCATCAGGTTTATGCTGAAGATGCTTCTATTCGTCATCCTGCTCGATATTCTTGGCAAGAATTATCCGAAAGAACTATTCGTATGGCTGGAGGAATTTATGATAGGCAAACTCTCAAGAATATTTCTCCAATCAAGAGAAATTTATTATTTTTTCAAAATTTAATTCTCAATTTCGTTCCTCCTTTAATGTTTACCTTTAATACTTTTTTAGACCCACGAATTCCTAAATTAGAGCAAAAATTCTATTTTTGAAACTAGCATCAGGAAATCAATCCGACTCATTATGTTTTGGTAAAATAGCAGTAGAGTACCAAAAACAACTAAAAGTTGATAGTTTAATAGTTGCAGACAGTGCTTTATACACAGAATCAAATATTAAATTAATGTCAGACTTAAAGTGGCTTTCTAGAGTACCTTTAAGCATAAAAGCAGCACAATTACTGGTGTCAGAATTACCAGAGTCGGAATTTATCGAAAGTGAACTATCTGGATATTCATTTAAAGAAAATAGAATAACTTATGGAGATATAGAGCAAAGATGGTTAGTAGTACAGAGCCAAGATAGAAGAAAATCAGACTTAAGTAAGCTCTCAAAAAAAGTTATCAAAGCAGAAACAAAAGCCATTAAAGAATTGAAAAAGTTGTCCGCAGAAAAATTTGCTTGTGAAGCTGATGCGGTTAAGGCATTATCAAAAATATCTAAAGAATTTAAATATCACCAAATTGAGCAAAGTCAGGTAACTGAATTCACATCAAATAATCAAAAGAATGAACCTGAGATATGTTATCAAATCTCAGCCACAGTATGCAAGAATGAAAATAAAATCAACAAAGAAATTCTGAGCGCAGGACGGTTCATTTTAGCTACAAATGTTTTAGAGTCAAGTGAACTCAGCAGTGACTCAATGCTGAAAGAATATAAAGCACAACAGTCTTGTGAAAGGGTATTTGGTTTTCTCAAGGACCCATTATTTTTTGCAGATAGTATTTTCCTGAAAAGTCCTGAGAGAATAGAGTCGTTAGGAATGATTATGGGTTTATGTTTGCTGGTCTATACATTGGCTCAACGCCAAATTAGAATTGCACTTAAAGAGTCTAAATTAACGATTAAAAATCAATTAGGTAAAGCCACTGAACGCCCCACTTTGCGTTGGATATTTCAATGCTTTCAGTGTATTCATTTAGTGGAATTTGACTAGGAAAAACACGTTTCTAATTGGACTCAAGAGAGAGATTTTATTCTAAATCTTTTACCAGATGATTGTCTTCGATACTATCAATTAATCACGTAATTCCAATCTCTATTAATTTAATATAGATATGACTATGAGCTAATCGCTTTGATTCATCGCTCTAATTTGCTTTGTCAAAAATTTCGATTTGTCACTTCAATTCATTAATATAACTAATAACTTCAGTCTTTAATATCTTTTTTAATTATCTTATACGAATCTCTCTACTTGGAATTATTATTGCTCCTTATTGAGAATATGTTTTGATGTCATTTTTGACGACTCATGGTTGCTCAAATCTCTTTTTTGGTTTCAGATGTCTGTTTTTATTCTTCCTTCCCTGTTTTTTATCAGTAATTTCCCTCTGTGACAGTTGGGGTGCGGAATGTGGGTTCTATTTCACTCAACCGATAACCGCTATATTAAATGTGACGCTAAAAGATATCCCCATGCCTAACCCAGACAACTTAAATTCCTATCCTCCCATTTTTATTGTCGGAATGCCTCGTTCTGGTACAACCCTGATGACAGCCATGTTGTCAGCCCATCCTCACATTGCTATTCCCTCAGAAACTCATTTTCTCCGCCATTGGATTAAGCAATACTCTCACTTAGATTTAACTAATCCAACTCATTTTGCAGACTTCTGGCAAGAGTTTACCCATAGTCAACATTTTTCTCGCCTCGACATCAATCCTCAAACTACCTATAGGCGTATTCTCAACACAGGTAAAACAGATTTTCCAACCATCTTTACCAGCATACTACAGCAATATGCGACCCAGAGACAAAAAACACGCTGGGGCGAAAAAACACCCGATCACTATCAATCACTGAATCTGCTGTTTGATTGGTATCCTCAAGCTAGAATTATCTGGATGGTAAGAGATCCCAGGGCTGTTACCGCGTCCCTCCTCACCATGCCTTGGGCAAACTCCTATGTTGATAGACACGCTATAACTTGGCGAGACAGTATTCAGCAACTTAAAAAATGGGTCGAAGATCAGCGAGTGATTAGTATTAACTATGAAAACCTCATTAATCATACTGAACCTATTTTAAAACAAGTATGTGAATTTATTAATGAAGACTATACATCAATAATGATTTTTGGGCGTTCTCAAACCACTAGTCCCTTAATTAACTATCAAGGGAGCGCGAAAATTAATAAATCTCAGGCTTTAAAACAGATTGATTCCACTCCTATCTATAAGTGGCAAGCACAATTATCATCTACAGAAATTGCCATTATTGAACAGATCACTCGCTGTGAAATGCTCGAACAAAACTATCACCCTCTTACTAATAGCCTAAGTATAAAAGGATGGCTAGGATGGATTAAGTTAATCGTTTTGCGGCAAAAAGAACGTTTAATTAAAAATGGCTCAATTTTTAAAACTTGGCTAAAAGAGTTGGCAGTTGTACAAACAATTTTTCGGCTTATTGATCCTGTGTTCAGTCTGCAAGCTAAAACCATCAATCTTTGTTTTGGCAGTAGAACGGCTCAATCTTTTAAGCACTGGACTGATTATTTCCAAAAACAACCCATTGCTGGTTATGTAGGATTTGTTGGTTATCAAAACCTAGGGGATGAAGCTTTATATCTAGGATTTAAAAAGCTATTTCCTAATCGGAATATTTTACTTTATTATTCTAGGGCTGAACCTGACTATCGCCAACAATATAAATCTGCACCAATCGAATTAATATTATATCGTAATTTAATTAAGCGAGACAATTTTTATGACTTTGTTTTCTTAGGGGGTGGCACACTAATTCATTGGCAAAGTTATCTAGACTGGTTTCAAGAAGCACTCCATCAGGGAAAACCCGGCATTGTTTTTGGGACAGGTGTAGCAGATCCTGCTTTCTGGCAAGAAAAACGCCCAGAAGTCAACTATACTCAATTAATGGCTGATTGGGTTTCTGTTCTCAAAGATGCTTCCTATGTTGCCGTCAGAGGGTTTCAATCGGCACGAATTCTAGAAGCCCATGGTTTAACTAAACCTCAAGTAATTGGTGATCCTGTCCTCTCACTTTGTACTCCTAGACAATTGAATTTCTCTCGTCAAGGAATTATCGGGATTAATTTAGGAAGTCACGGATTTATCAGAGGAGAGCAAAATCATATTAATGAAGTGATTGCTTGTGTTGTCCATCACCTTCTTTTATTGGGTTGGCAGGTTGAGTTTTTGCCTCTCCACAAAAGTGATTTTCAACTGGGACAAACTCTAATTCACCAATACCATCTAGGTCATGTTTCTCTCTGGCAAGAGTTTGCAAATATCGAAAAAACTCTAGCCAGAATTCGGTCTTATGACTTAGTTTTAGGGCAGCGGTTACATTCTGCCGTTCTTGCTTGTGGGTGCGGTGTTCCGGCTATTCTCTTAGAATATCAACCGAAATGTCGTGATTTTATGGAATCCATAGAACAGCAAAAGTTTTGTCTGCCCACAGATGCTTTAGAATTAGATCATATTTATTCTCTGATTGATGACATTGACCAGAATTATCAAAAACACTGTCAGCAGCTAGTTTCTATCGGAAATGCTTACCGATTCAAGCAAGAAGAAGCGGCTCAACATAGCATGAATTTAATTCTCACCTAAGTATTAGTTAAGAAGTAAAATTATGAGTCCTGAAATTTTGTTATCCCAGTTAGTCAAAGCCAATCACCATAAAGGAGGCTTAAAATGTCTAAAATTATTTGATGTTAACCACAACTTCTTTGATAATTTGCAGCAGGAAATTACTGCTTTAATCGAAGCCAATAAACCCTCTGATGTAAAAGACAAAGAGCATATAACTAATTGGGTCAATCCCTTTGGTGATGTTATGCAGTTTTCTTTGTACAATCGCTCAGGTAAACTTGATGACACTTCCTCAGATCATGACCTAACTTTGGCAGGAAAATCATTTCACTATAGAGAAAAGTATCCCACACTTGCTAGATTTATTGAGGCTTTCCCCCATGCCTATAATATGAGACTTAACGGACTAGGACAAAACGCAGGTTTATCACCTCATGAAGAAGATATTGTGATCGCTCATCAAAAGCGGGGTCGAAAAAGTTATTATTCCTTAAGATCCAGATTTCATTTACCCATTATCACTAATCAGCAAGCTGAAATCTTGTTAGACAATGAATTCTATCATTTAACACCTGGTTCGATTTTCCTTTTTAATAATGGTTGTATTCATTCAGCCTCTAACAGAGGAAAAGAGCCGAGGTATCATTTAGTCTGGGATATGCTATTAACCCAGGAGACATTTCAACTCATGTTTTCTGAAGAAAATTATCCTCTTCCTAATTTTATGACTAAACTTACTGGTCAAGATAGAATTCTAGTTCCTCATCGTCAGGAAAATATTAAAGAATATCAAATTATGGGTCGGGGGAAAGAATTATACGACTTACTCAAGTTAAACATTTTCGGAATTAAACCATACATTTTCCAAAATTTATGGAATGAATGGACATATTTAAAGCATCACAAATTCGAGAAAATTGAGTTTTTTAAAATTTAGATACGTTTCTTCCATATACTTCACTGATTCGATAAACCCTATATGTCAACTATAAGAGTTGTTTTTCTTTCCAATTGGCAACTTGATAATCCTTATCAAAGACTCTTAGCAGAACAGTTAATAAGTCAAGGATGTCGAGTAGAAATTTATTATTGCGATCTCATTTTTCTACCTTTTTTCATTAAATTTTGGCAACCAACTATTTTACACATTCATACCTTACATCCTTTTCTTGTTAGTAAGCATAAATTCTATCAACCTCTGAAGACATTTTTGTTTCTGATTCAAGCTTTAATTTTAAAAATATTGCAAATTAAAATTATTTGGACAGTACATGAATGGAATGATAAAATAGCTGGAGGTAAATATTCCCTAAATCAGACTCACATTTTTATTATAGATAGATTACTTGATGCTCTGATCACTCACAGTAATTTCACTAAGCTAGAATTAGCTAAATCTTTTGACAATTTAGTGAATAAAAATAAATTATTCGTAGTTTCTCATGCTAACTACATTGATTATTATCCTAATCAAATCAACCAACAAAAAGCGAGAGACATCCTGGAAATTTCTGCCAAAAAATTAGTTTTTCTCCTGTTTGGGAACATCTATCCTTATAAAGGATTTATTCAGGGAATTGAAGCTTTTCAAGCACTACCACCAAATAATATATATTTATTAATTGCTGGTAAACCAGTTGATCAAAATATTGCTGATATTATTCAAGATAAAATCAAAAATAGCCAAAATATTTCATTTTACCCGGAATTAATTGCTGATGATCAAGTCCAGTTATATCTGAATGCTTCTGATTGTGTTATCATGCCATATCAGGTTTTTACTACTTCAGGTATCGCTCTACTAGCAATGTCTTTTGGACGAGTTTGTATAGCGCCAAGACTAGGACATTTTAGGGAAATTCTTGATCAATCTGGAGCTTTTTTTTATGACTCTAACGCCAATGAAGAATTATTACAAGCTATGAAATCAGCCATAGACAATCAGCATAAAATTTTGGATATGGGAAAACATAATTTTACCATTGCCGAGCAATGGAATTGGCATTTAATGGCTCAACAAACTTTAAAAATTTACTTAAGTTGTTTAAACTTGAAAACCCATGATTAAATATTTAGAAAAAGTCTTTTACGTTCTCAATATCAAGAAAACGAAATTAGTTTTAATTCTGCTCATGCTAACTGGTGCATCGTTACTTGAAGCAGTAGGTATTAGACTCATTTCACCCTTTATCATAGTCGCTTCTCAACCAGAATCTATTACTAAAATATCTTGGCTATATTGGGTCTATCAAAAATTAGGCATCAGGGATGACAATTACTGGATAACTATCCTTGGTTGTATTTTTGTGCTGGTACTTTTTATCAATTCTACTTTATACATACTCTCCCAAAATTATATCAATAAATTCTATAATCACCAAAGAACTAGACTAATTTTAAGATTAGTTAAAGGATATTTGAAATTACCTTATACATTTCACCTTAGTAAAAACAGTGCGGATATAGTCAAAAATATTATATTTGAAGTTACCCATTTCTGTCAACAATGTATGACACCCTTATTAAATAGTGTTACTAATTTGGTCGTAGTTTTAGTGCTAGGTATTCTTTTAGCTAGAACTAACTGGTTATTGTTATCTTTGATTTTAACTATTCTCTTACCTATATTGATTTTCTGTTATTATATCTGGGAAAAAATTAGACAATGGGGTGAGATACAATCCAAATCTAAGCAAGAGATTATGTTAATCCTCAATCATAGCTTGGGCAGCTTAAAAGAAACTCAGGTGATTGGTTGTGAATCCTATTTTGAGCAACAGTTACTACAACCAACTCTTAATTTAGAACAAGCAACTACTTTTTTTCAAAATTACCAAATACTGCCAAGATTTTTCATTGAAATTACTTTGATTTTATCAATTATTATCTTTATTGCTATCTCCAAAATATTCTGGAATCAAAACATCGCTGAACTAAACTCAACTTTAGGTATTTTTGCTCTTTCGGCATTACGAATAATTCCCGCAGCATCCAGTCTAATATCATCTATCAATTATCTTCAAAATTCTCACTATGCTCTAGAGACAATTTACAACGATTTAAATCAAATAGATAAAGTTAGTCATTCGCAAAAGTTTGATAATTTAACTCATGAAAATCAAGTAATGTATTTTCACAATCAACTTGAGTTGAGTCAGATAAATTACTGTTATCCCGATACATCAAAACTGGTACTTAGGGATATATCTTTAACAATTAACAAAGGAGAATCAATAGCAATAATTGGTAAATCAGGTGCGGGAAAAACTACTTTAGTTGATGTTATTCTAGGAATTTTAAAGCCTGAAAAGGGCGAGATTATGGTTGATGGAATATCCATTTATCAAAATTTGCGTGCCTGGCAAAATATAATTGGTTATGTTCCCCAATCTATTTTTCTAATGGATGATACTATAGAGCATAATATTGCCTTTGGAATTGAAAAGGAACAGATTAATTTAGAAAGATTGTATCAAGCCATTGAAATGTCTCAATTGACAGAAATGATTGCACAACTTCCCCAAGGCATTAAAACACTTGTGGGTGAACGAGGAGTGCGTTTATCAGGAGGTCAACGTCAACGGATTGGCATTGCGCGTGTTCTTTATCATCAGCGAAAAATATTAGTTTTTGACGAAGCAACTTCTGCTTTAGATAATGAAACTGAGACAAGCGTTAATCAGGCAATTCAAGCGTTATCTGGTCAAGTTACCATGATTATTGTTGCCCATCGTTTAACGACAATAACCCATTGCGATCGCCTTTATGTGTTAGATCAAGAAAATCATACAATTAGTGAAGCCTGAACTTATGAACTTAAACCAAGATTTGATGGAAGACCCCTTGGTTATTTTTACACACATTCAAAAAACAGCAGGAACTACCCTACAATCAATAATTAAGCAGAATTATTGGAGTAATCAAATAATTACAGTTCCCCATCGTCAACCTTTTTCAGAAGTCATCGAATCAGTTCAAAATCAAGTTAGCACATCAGAAATTAAGATTATTCAAGGTCACATTGGTTTTGGATTACATAACTATTTACCTAAAAGTTATGGTTATATTACTTTACTACGCGATCCTGTCCAAAGGGTGATTTCATCTTATTATTTTCGACAAACTAATCCAGATACTAAACCAATGACCTTAAAAGAATTTTGTCTAGCAAGGGAAAATAATGAAATGACTAAATGGTTATCTGGACTAGAGTTTCCCTATCAAGTTTCAATTGGCTTTAAAGATTTAAAAAAAGCAAAAGAAGAAGGTGATACTCGCTTAATTAATTATCATAATCAAGATATTTTGCAACTCTTAGAACTGGCAAAGCAAAATCTCAAAGATAATTTTAAAGTCATTGGAATCACTGAAAAATTTGATGAAACTTTAATCTTGATGAAACATTATTTAGGCTGGAGAAATATTTATTATTATCGTCAGAGAGTCGCTACTAATAAACCACCAGAGTCTGCATTTTCACCGGAGATACTGACTTTCATTCAAAAACATAATCAATTTGATATTCAACTCTACGAATATGCCCTAGAATTATTTAACAAACAGATTAATGAATATGGTTCTTTCTTTGAAGAGGATTTGCAAAAATTTCAAACTTTCAATTCAGTCATTGGTAAAGTTTATGCAGGTTCTGATAAAGTGAGGCAGATTCTGAGAATTAAAAGTCATATTAATCGTCTATTCTCTAATTAAATTTTAAATTTATAAACTCTAAAAAAATCATGAATAATCTACAATCTAACGGAGTTATTTATATTGTTACTGGTGAAAACTGTAGTTATGAAGCTTGTCAATCAGCAACTAGCTTAAAGCGTCATAACCCTGATTTATCAATTACAATTTTTACCGATCAACAAGTGAAAGAGGACTGTTTTGAGCGGGTAATTCCTATAACTTCCTATCTGTATAACAGTTGTCGTCAAAGTGCTAAATTGTCTTATTTAGCACAATCTCCCTATCAAAATACTTTATATATAGATAGTGATACTTATATTTGCGATGATATTCGGGAATTGTTTATGCTTTTAGAAAAGTTCGATTTAGCGGCTGCTCACGCATCCCAACGTTGGGGGGTAGAATATACAGTAGACAATATTCCTGACTGTTTTCCAGAATTTAATTGTGGGATACTTCTATTTAAAAAATCTCCTCAAATTGAGGAATTTTTCACTACTTGGTTATCTCTATATCAGCGAGATTTAAAACGTAACTTAGTTTCAAACTACCTGCCAGATCAACCCACTTTCCGAGAAGCAATATACCATAGTAATTTAAGAGTTGCCACCTTAACCCCAGAATACAATTGTCGTTTTGTCCAGTCTGGGTTCGTGAATAAAGCTGTTAAAATTCTTCATGGTAGGCACTTTAACTTATCAAGTATTGCTAAAACCATTAATATGGATAATAAGCGGCGAATTCACTATATGGGAATTGAGGGCAGTCTGAAAATAGTTAAACATCAACAAGACTTAACTCAGGTTAAGCAATATATCCGTTTCCGACAATCTCTCCAACAAAGAGGCTGGAGAGAAACTTTTATATTAGTGTTAAAAGAAGTTTTTAGAAAATAACAAGAAGGACAATTTTAAAATGGAATTTTCTTGGAGTCAAGAACAGATTAACCGCAGAGAACAAATTCTTAAATTTGCTCAACAAGAAATAAGTGAGGACATCATTAAATTAGATCAGCAAGAACAGTTTAATCAAGAGGATTGGCATAAATGGGCTAATTTTGGTATTCAATCTTTAATCATTCCTCAAAACTACGGCGGACAAGAAATGGATATTTTATCCACAATTTACGCCTTAGAAAGTTTGGGTTATGCCTACAAAGATAATGGATTAATATTTGCTATGAATGCTCATATTTGGGCTTGTGAACTGCCTATTATTACCTTTGGCACAGAAAAACAAAAACAGCAATATCTTCCTCTTTTAGCACGAGGAAAGTTAATTGGTGGTCATGCTGTTAGTGAACCAGAAGCTGGTTCTGATGTCTATAGTATGAAAACGACTGCTCAAAAGAAAGGAGATAAATACATTCTTAATGGTAGTAAAATGTTTGTTACTAATGCCCCAGTTGCTGATCTGATCTTAGTTTTTGCCAATCTTGACTCTGAGGGAAATAAAAGAGGAATCACAGGATTTTTAATTGAAAAAGATTCTCCAGGATTTTTGATGAAAAATAAGCTGTCTAAAATGGGATTGCGGACTGCTCAGATGGGAGAAATTATTCTTGATAATTGTCAAGTTTCCGAGGATAATATTCTGGGTAAAGAAGGATTAGGTATGGCAATTTTTAATCATGCGATGGAGTGGGAACGGGGGTTTATTCTTGCTAGTGCAGTGGGAACAATGGAAAGAATTTTAAATCGTTGTATCAAGTATGCTCGTCAACGCCAACAGTTTGGTCAACCCATTGGTAAATTTCAACTAATTGCTAATAAAATAGTGCAGATGAAACTACGACTAGAAACTGGGAGAAATCTTTTATATAAAATGGGATGGTTAAAACAGATGGAAAAACCTGCTTTGCTAGAAGCAGCAATGACTAAACTCTATTTAAGTCAGGCTTGGATAGACTCCTGCTTAGATGCCATTTCAATTCATGGGGGTTACGGTTATTTAACGGAATTTGAGCTAGAAAGGGAATTGCGGGATGCACTGGGAAGTCAAGCTTATTCAGGAACTTCAGAAATTCAATCTTTGATTATTGCTAAGTATTTGGGTCTATAACTCATGGTAGAATTACTACACCAACTTTTAGAAATTAGCAGCCAAAAATATGGTGATAAGGTGGCTGTTATCGAAGGAGAAAAGAGGATCACTTATGAAGCATTAAATAATATTTCTAATCAGTTAGCTCATAGCTTAAAAATATCGGGAGTTGTGAGGGGCGATCGCATTGGCATTTATCTGAACAAATCTATTGAAACGGTTATTGCTATCTTTGGCATTTTGAAAGCGGGGGGAATTTACGTTCCTCTTGATCCTGCTGCACCAGTTAAACGCATTGCGCTACTGATTAATGATTGTGGTATGAAGGCCATCATCAGTAACAAGAAGAAATTCAAACCCTTACAAGAAAATTTAGACGCATCTTTGCCCCTAAAAACAGTTATTTTAACTGATTTTGAAATTTATCTCAGCGATTCTGTATCAACAAAATATCTAGGTTGGCAACAAGTATTACAAGCAGATTTAACTCCCTTACTGAGTGATTTAACCTGCGAGGATATTGCCTATATTCTCTATACTTCTGGTTCTACTGGAAATCCCAAAGGAGTTATGATTTCTCATGCTGCATCACTCAATTTTATCACCTGGGCTGATAAGTGTTTTCAAATTCACGAACATGACCGCATCTCTAATCATGCTCCCTGTCATTTTGATCTGTCTATTTTTGATATTTTTACAACAATTAAAGCAGGTGCAACCATCGTTCTTGTTACTCGACAACTTTCAGTATTTCCTCTGAATTTAGCTCGTTTTATTGCTCAACAAGACATCACTATTTGGTATTCTGTTCCTTCAATCTTAATTCAGTTGGTACTTCACGGCAACTTAAATCAAGAGCAGTTTCCCCATCTGAGACATATTCTTTTTGCTGGGGAGGTTTTCCCCCGCAAATATTTAAGAGAATTGCAAACTTTATTACCCCATGTCAACTATCATAACCTATACGGACCAACAGAAACAAACGTTTGCACCTACTATCCTGTTATTGAGATGCTAGGGGAGCAAGAGCAGTCCTTACCTATTGGAAAAGCCTGTGCTAATAATGATGTATTTGTTGTCAATCAGTCTGGTGCAATAGCTCAAATTGACGAAATAGGAGAACTTTATGTAGCTGGACCATCGTTGATGCGGGGGTACTGGGAAATGCCAGAGGTAACAAAAACTGTTTTAGTTGCAGATCCGCGCTATAGTGACTCTAATGTTCCTAAAGTCTATCGGACTGGGGATTTAGTCAAACTTAAAGCAGATGGTAATTATCAATTTCTAGGTCGTCAAGATAACTTGATTAAAAGTCGAGGTTATCGGATAGACTTGGGAGAGATTGAGTCAGTCATCCATAAACATCCGGCTGTTCAAGAGGGAGTGGTTATTCCCATTCCTGATCAACAATTGGGTAATATGATTAAAGCAATTGTTGTTTTATTAGCTGAAGAAATGACGAACGAGAGGGAGTTAGAGTTTTTTTGTTCCCAATATCTACCTAAGTATATGATTCCTCAGTTTGAATTTAGAGATGTTTTACCAAAGACATCAACAGGAAAAATTGATCGTTCTTTATTACGGTTGAGCGCGAATAATTCTTGATACTAACTCATCGTTGATGATAGCAATTCCTGTTTAAGTGAGGTACAAAAAGAAATAATTAACCGCAGATAGAAGAAGATGGACACAGATAAACGCAGATAAATTTGTACTTCATTGGACTGGGAAAGGTTATATCAGCTAAATATGTAGAAAATAGGATAAAAATCAGTAATAATGATTCCAGCAAGTATCAAAAAAATGTTAAGCTCGTTACTGCATATATTTAGTAACCTCAAATACCAAGCTAAAAAAAGAAATTGGCAAACTAATTGGTCAAAAGATGATTTTTTTCCATCTTGGCAAACTACTATTATTTCTATTCCTAAAGAAATAGACCAAGCAGTTGAGGATAAATTTTTTAAGCCAGGGGCTAGAATCTTAGATATTGGCTGTGGAAGTGGCGAAATTACTGCTTATTTAGCTGAAAAAGGATTTAATGCCCTGGGTATTGACTATGCTCAAGCTGCAATTGAAAAAGCCAAATATAAATTTGGAGAATTGCCAGATAGATTATCATTTAAAACTGTTGATATTTGTCTAACTCCAGCTTTATCTCCTGATTTTGATGCTTTAATAGATAGGGGATGTTTTCATACAATTCCTGAAGAGTTTCACTCTAATTATGTCAATAATCTTGCTTCCTATGCTGCTCCCGAATCCCACTTTCTTCTAATTTGTAAAATACTTAAAACCAATAAGGAATTACCCCTAGTGGAACATCAATTGAAAAAACGGCAGGAAGAAATGAGGAATTATCTGCAAAAAATCTTCAAATTTAAATTTGATATTATGAACATAGAAACCACAATTATCACCAGAAAATCACCAGATATAGATGTTCCTGCTTTAGCTGTTTACATGAGACGAATTTAACTTGACTACCCCCTGAAAATGTAACTCACTTAAATCATGATTGTCCTATGAAGACTCTGCTTACGCAACCAGAAATTAAAGACACCATCAAAACTTATATAAAACAGGAATTTCTCTATGACAAACCTGAATTTGATTTAGAGGATGATTCTTTGCTAATAGAAGAGGATATTATTGATTCCTTGGGTATTTTTGTTTTGATTAGCTTTCTAGATGAACAGTTTCAAGTAAAACTTCGACCTGATGAAGTTGTGATAGAAAATTTCGCAAATCTTAATACGCTCACTTGTTTGGTGATGGGTAAATTAAATCATTGACACTCTCAGGGCTAAAGACACTGAGTTTTACGCTTACCGGATGTTACTATAAATAAATCATGATCGGAAATAATCTTATGAGCATTAATTCTCCCAAATTTGACATCGGAATTATTGGTGGTGGACCGGCGGGTTCTACTCTTGCAGCTTATTTGGCTAAAGCTAATATTAGTTGTGTTGTTTTTGAAAAAGAATATTTTCCCCGTCCTCATGTTGGCGAGTCTCTAGTTCCCACTACTAATCTAATTTTACAAGAATTAGGCTTATTAGAAGAGATGGAAGAGGCAGGTTTTCCACATAAACATGGTGCGGCTTGGACATCTGCTAACAAGAAACTATATAGTCATAACTGGGAAGGGATGCCATCAGATTATTTTGCAGATGTCCGTTTTGGTGAAAAACATAGTTATCATGTTGATCGAGCTAAATTTGATCAAATGCTGCTGCAAAATGCTGAAAAGCTGGGTGCAACTGTTTATCAAGGTGCGAGAGTTAACCGAATTAATTTTCCGGAAAATGATTACCCTCAAATAGTTGTTTCGACTAATAATGAGATTATTGAAACGCAAGTAAGATTAGTTGTTGATGCTAGTGGTCGTCGCACTCTATTAGGTTCTCAGTTAGACCTAAAAGTAAAAGATCCTGTTTTTAATCAGTTTGCTCTACATACTTGGTTTGAAGGATATGATCGAGGAATATCTGACAAAAAAGATTATATATTTATTCATTTTCTGCCAATTGCTAATACTTGGATGTGGCAAATTCCCATTACTGAAACAATCACCAGTTTTGGGATTGTTACTCAAAAAGAATATTTTACTAAAAAGAAACAAGAAAGAGAGGATTTTTTCTGGAGTTGTGTTGAAAGTCAGCCAGAAGTTTTCGCAAAATTAAAAGAAGCTAAACAATTAAAGCCTTTTCAGGAAGAAGGAGATTATAGCTACGCCATGAAGGATTTGTGTGGTGATGGTTGGATCTTAATTGGCGACGCAGCACGTTTTGTTGATCCTATTTTTTCCTCTGGTATTAGTATTGCTTTAAATAGCGCTAAATTCGCTAGTCAGGATATTATTCAGGCTTTTGAAAAATCTAATTTGGAAGATGGCAGATTTAAGCGATCGCATTTTGCCCAATATGAAACTATTCTCAAACGAGGCACTAAAAATTGGTATGAATTTATTTCTCTTTATTACCGCTTAAATGTCCTCTTTACTCTTTTTGTTTCTGATCCTCGTTATCGTTTGGATGTTCAGAAATTGCTATCAGGAGATGTTTATGAAGAAGATCAACCTCCAGTTCTCCAGGAAATGAGGAAGATAGTGACAGAAGTAGAACAAAATCCTAACCATCTGTTACACAAATTCCTCGGTAATCTTACGTCCAATGCCTTTAATCCACAATGAAAGTACAGCACTTCCCTCTGTTATGAGGTACAATCACCCCACCCCCAACCCCCTCCCCCTTCGGGTTCACCAGTCGCCTATGGAGGGAAACCCACCTACAGCGCTGGTTCACCGCAAGCAGGGAGGGGGCTAAGATGTACCTTATAAGAGTGGAAACCACTGTAAATGGTTAACCCCAGGAGATAAATATGGAAACCCCAAAAATGGGCGGTAGATCTCACCTGAGAATATTACTCAAAGGAGATGATGATCTCACCAATTCTTTACTTTCTTTAGCAGAAGGTGGACAAAAAATCCAGCAAGGTTTACGACAGTTAGTTAGGGAAAAATATCAAGAATCCTTTAAAATTGACATCCTACAGGAAAAGGGAGAGCGTTCAGATATTTTAGTCCAAAAAATTACTCAAGTTCCTATTCCTGAAACTTTACGATCTTTTGGTTTAGATATAGGAAATGGTTTTTTGAGCCTGGATGAGAGTCAGATAGACATTATTGTTTTTTCTATCCTACCTGAAATTAAACAAATTGTTTATCAGCATCGAGAAAGTGGTTATCTAATTGCTCCACCAGAAGATTGGGAACAGCAATGGACAGAAGATAAAAAAGATAATTTTAGGCAAAACTTTGAATTAGCTTTTCCTCTGACAGCCCAACAATCTCAGGAAAATTTCCGTCAAATTATTAAATATGTAAAAGATAAAATTGGAGCTTATATTATTTTTTTTAATGCTTGTACAATTGATGGTAATGATCACACTTGTAACTATTATGAAAAGCCAGAAACCTTACCAATCAAATTAACTAAATTAAATCTAGCATTACTTAAACTTTCCTTAGAATGGGGAATTTCTTTGATTGATGTCGATCAGCAACTGGCAGAATTAGGGGTGAATCAGCATTTAATAAAGGCTCTAGAATATACATCAGCAGCTAATCAAGCTATTTGCCAAGAATTTTTGCGAGTCATGGCAGATGTGGGATTTTTTGAAAATCGCCCCTTACTGGCTCAAGTTGGAAAAAGGAGGAAATAAAATGCTTTTTAAGCTTACCCTACCATACATTGACAAAAGAATTGAAGGAGGGAGAATAATTCGCTGGTATAAACAACTAGGAGACTGGGTAGATTATGGAGAAGATTTATGTGAAATTCAGGTTGAAAACAAGAAGCATCTAAATCGTCCCAAAAGTGCGATCGCTATCTTGTCCCCATTCTCTCATCAAGGCGATCACTTTTTAACTATAACAACTGGTGAAAAACTGAAAATCTGTGCCTCTGATACAGGTTTTTTGCGTTTGATTGCAGCACCAGAAAAAAAGTATGTAACTGTCGGTAATTTACTGGCTATCTTAACGAGTGATCCTGATGAACCTATTGGTAACTTAGAACAAGATTTAAGTCAAATAAGTGGCTTTCGTGCGATTGTTAATATTGATAGCAGTGATTAACAGGATTAAGTTACAGTTAAAATTAGTCTACAGGAGCAAGCTGACAATGATTAAAAATATTTTCAGACCAGGATTAGAATTATGGCAATCTCTTTTCGGTGATGAAACTAGAGTTGAGATTTGGTCAAAACAGCAATATTATCTCTTTGAGCATCGAATTAATAGGTGGCAAGAAGGTAAAAAATTAAAGAACAGCAAGAAAATAATCTCAGATTCTTCCTATCTGACCGACGACTATAGCATTTTTTGGTCAGAGACGGAACGAGAAAATAGAATTGGGATTTATGTCAATGAAGGCTGCGATCTTCAGGCAATATTTGCTTGTATACCTTTAATAAAACCACAATTAAAGGGTAGTTGTTGCATTTTCAAAGAGAACACAATGGGTAAATTTCGCTCAGATATGTTGCTGCAAAACTACTTCAATACTTACCCTGATGAAGTGGTTGAACCAGTGACCACAAAATTAGCTATTCCGGCGGACTCTTTCCATACTAATCTTTTTGATCAAAACTTTTCAGTTACAGGAATAAATGGCAGCGAAGAATTTCCTAAAAGTGTTATTATTCTGACAGTTGGACGAGACTACAGACGAGCAATTTATAAGCATCGAGAACATGGATTTTTAATTGATCCAGGTATCTGGTGGCTTAATCAATCAATGGATTCAGTTTTAAAAGATTTACCTACCGCCAAATGGTTTCGAGAAAAATTTATTAGTATTGGTCAAATGACAGTGGCAGATTTTTCGGACAATTTAGGGAAACTGATTAAATTGCTGCGAGAAAAAACAAATGCTCATATCTTAGTTTTTAATTTGCTGACTTTAGATCCAGGAGATTTAACGCACAATTACCAATTTGTCAAAAAATCAGAGCGAATCCGCCGCATGGAATTTAATTTAGCTTTGGCTGAACTTTCCCAACAGCTTAACTTTTCAATTGTTGATATGGATCGAATTTTAAAAAAAGCAGGTATTGCTAATATGCCTGATTTTGTTCATTATCCGCAGGAATTATACCCAACTGTTGCGGAAGAAGTCTTTGCGATTCTAACAGAGTTAGGTATTTTTTATACCCCTAATAGCAGCTTGCTGGGTTAAGCTGAATCTAGCTAAGGCCTAATTACTCCGGTTGAGAACATTGGTACACCCTGACTTGTTATTATTCACACTTACAACCATCTAACACAGTTAGCAGCCTGTCTAGAATCCTTTACCCATTTAGACTATCCGAGCGATAGCGTACCCTACGGGAAGCAAGCTACGCGGAGCGTCCCGTAGGGAACTAGCGCTGCTGCAAGCAGTTCGCTTTGAGATAATTATTATTGATGATGGTAGTCCTAATCCTCTTAATGAAGTGGCTAATGTTTCCTAAATTTTTTTCCCAGATTCTAGCATTGCGATCGCTCCTACAAAGTTCTCGTTAATAGACTTTACAAATACCCTCTTATATATATTCATGCTAAATTTTTCAATTGTTATCCCAACTTATAACCGTCCCGAAAGATTAAAAATCTGTTTAGATTCCCTAATTCATCTTAATTATGAACGAGAAAATTTCGAGGTAATTATTGTTGATGATGGGAGTCATAACAGTTTAGATAATATTATAGAACCATATCGAAATCAGCTTAATCTGACCCTCATTCGCCAAGAAAATACGGGTCCAGCTTCAGCCAGAAATAAAGGGGTAAATGCAGCAAAAGGACAATATTTAGCTTTTACAGATGATGACTGCACCCCTCATGAAAATTGGCTCTCAGCCCTCGAAAATGCCTTCTTTAAAACGCCCAATGCCCTGATTGGGGGAAAAACAATCAACGCCCTACTGGATAATCCCTATTCTACAGCGAGTCAACTACTGATTGATTATCTCTATGACTATTACAACACTAATTTTGCCCAAGCAACATTTTTCACGTCTAATAATTTCGCGGTTTCTAGGGAATTATTTAACCAAGTTGGACAATTTGATGTCACATTTATTTTAACAGCAGGAGAAGATCGGGAATTTTGCGATCGCTGGTTGCACCAAGATCACAAAATGATTTATATTCCAGAAGTTACTATTTATCATGCTCATCAACTCACATTAAAAACCTTTTATCTTCAGCACTTTAACTATGGTTGCGGTGCATTTTGTTTTCATCAAATCAGAACTCAGCGCACCAATGAACATATCAAAGTTGAACCCCTTAAATTTTATCTGAATTTACTCAGGTATCCCTTTATGAGCAAATTAAATCAACCAGCAATATTAGTGACAATATTATTCCTAATATCACAGTTCGCAAATGTAGCTGGATTTTTTTGGGAAAAGTGGCATCAATCAGGAAAGAAATTAAATTGACAATAAAAGTATAAAATAATAAAAGTATAAAAGTATAAAACTATAAAGCTATCAATGATCGTGATATTATACCAATAATAATAATATCAGGTGGTAATACTTGAAAGATAATTGCAGTGTAGTAATCATTGGTGCAGGTCCTGCTGGTTTAACAGCAGCTCATGAGTTAGTTAAGCAAGGTATTCAGTCAATTGTACTAGAACAAGCTGACCGAGTAGGGGGAATTTCGCGTACAGAAACATATAAGGGGTATCGCTTTGATATTGGCGGTCATAGATTTTACACCAAAGTAGGAGAAATTCAGCAAATTTGGATAGAAATATTGGGAAATAACTTTCTGAAAGTCCCTAGACTATCCCGCATTTATTACAATGGGAAGTTTTTTAACTATCCTTTAGAAGTAACTAACGCCTTATCAAATCTGGGTATTATTAACAGTTGGCTAATGTTATTTAGTTATTTGCAAGTTAAAATCAAACCTCATCCAGTAGAAGAAAATTTTGAAGAATGGGTGTGTAACCGCTTTGGTAAGAGGTTATATGCAACTTTTTTCAAATCCTATACTGAAAAAGTTTGGGGTATTTCCTGTACAGAAATTAGGGCAGATTGGGCAGCCCAACGGATTCAAGGAATGTCATTAAAAAGAGCAGTTCTTAATAGTCTGTTTAAGAATAACGAAACTAAATCTCTGATTAAAGAATTTTATTACCCAGAATTTGGTCCGGGAATGATGTGGGAAAAATGCCAAGAAATTGTTAATAGTAAGGGAGGAGAAGTTCATCTCAACACGACGGTAGATAAAATTTACCATCAAGATTATCAAATTCAAAAAATTACTGTTCAACAAGAAAATCAAACCTTTAATTTACAAGCAGACCAGTTTATTTCTAGTATGCCGGTAACTGCTTTAGTATTACGATTAGATCCACCAGCACCAATAGCAGTTTTAGAAGCAGCACGCAGTCTCAAATATCGAGATTTTTTAATTGTCTCTTTAATAATTGATGAGGTTGATTTATTTCCCGATAACTGGATTTATATTCATAGTCCAGAGTTTAAGGTAGGACGGATACAAAACTTCAAAAACTGGAGTCCAGCAATGGTTCCAGATAGCAGTAAAACCTGCTTGGGTATGGAATATTTTTGTTCTGAGGGTGATGAACTTTGGTCAATGTCGGATAGTGAATTAATTGCAATCGCTAGTAAAGAAATTGTAGATTTATCGCTGTTGTCAAATATTCGTAAAATTGAAGATGCGACAGTGATTAGACAATTAAAAGCCTATCCTGTTTATGATGAGGAATATCGTCAACATTTGCAAGTTATTCAAGATTATTTACAGGGGTTTGAGAATTTACAAACCATTGGACGGAATGGGATGCACCGTTATAATAATCAAGATCATTCGATGTTAACAGGATTATTAGCAGCGAAAAATATTTTGGGAGAGAATCATAATTTATGGGATGTCAATACAGAACGTTCTTACCATGAAGAATTTACCAAAAAGGATTTAAGCAAAAATAATTAAAATTCAATGTTAGAAAACCAGATTGTATTCTCCATCATTATTCCTACCTACAATCGTCCACAGCCATTAACAAATTGCTTGCAATCTATAACTAATTTAGATTATTCTCATAACCGCTTTGAGGTGATAGTTGTGGATGATGGTAGTAAAATCTCTTTAGACACAATAGTTAAACCCTTCCAAAATCAGCTAAATCTCACCTTAATTTCCCAGACTAACGCCGGTCCAGCAACAGCGAGAAATACAGGTGCAAGGCAAGCACAAGGACAATTCTTAGCATTTATAGATGACGATTGTACACCTGCAAATAATTGGTTGCAGGTCTTAGAGACTTACTTAATTGCTCATGCAGATGATTTAATTGGGGGATGTATAATCAATGCACTTTCTGACAATGTTTTTTCTACTGCTAGTCAAGCATTGCTAGATTATATTTATGCTGGTTATCAAAATAAAACCACATTTCCTCAATTTTTCACATCTAATAATATAGCATTATCCGCTGAAAACTTCCTGGTTATTGGAGGTTTTGATACCAACTTCCCTTTAGCTGCGGCAGAAGACCGGGAATTTTGCGATCGCCTATTATCTCAAAATTATAAGATGAGGTACGCCCCAGAAGCAATAGTATATCATGCTCATCATTTAACCTTAACCAGTTTTTACCGACAACATTTTAATTATGGACGTGGTGCATTTCTATTTCAACAAACCTACTCACAACGACATCCCCAGCAAAAAAGTATTCAGCCTTGGTCATTTTACCTTAAACTATTAACCTATCCTTTGACAAAACAATATTCTCAACCTGCGATCCTCCTTTGCTTTCTGATTTTGTTATCTCAAATTGCCACAACATTGGGTATAGTCACAGAAAAATTATTATCTCAAAAAATATTTAACTCACAACAAATTAAAAATGTTTAAATTAATCAAAATCGTTAAAATTCTAATGCCCCTAATTCAGCTTTATCCTTGGGGGATTCCAGCAATCGTCATTTTAGGAATTT
This sequence comes from Dolichospermum sp. OTE_75_concoct_329_sub, assembly GCA_031376645.1. Taxonomy (GTDB): domain Bacteria; phylum Cyanobacteriota; class Cyanobacteriia; order Cyanobacteriales; family Nostocaceae; genus Dolichospermum. Next base: position 25,770 of record JANMEE010000131.1, read on the forward strand.
TGGCTTCCCTAGCTGAAGGAATAGGAATTAGTTTATTAATTCCATTTTTGCAAAACCTACAATCAGGAAATTCTCTAGTAATTAACAATCCAATTATTAAAAATATTGACCAATACCTGATTAATTTCCAACCTCAGCAACGGGTTTTATTGCTGACATCATTTATCTTAGTAGCAATTCTGGTTAAAGCGGTTTTATCTTATACTTATACTGCACTTTGTGCATGGCTAGGAAATTCTACCCTTCATCGCTTACGCACCGCAGTTTATAAACAGTTGATTGCAGTCAGTCAAAGCTTTTGGGATACGAATAAAAGTGGTGAACTTTTAAACTTAATTTTTGAACAAACATCGTATTCAAGTCAAGCATTAAGTTATTTAATTTGGGTGATTATCAATCTTTCTATGATTGTTATTTTCGGTTTATTACTGCTGTTAATTTCTTGGCAATTAACATTATTAGTAACATTGGCATTTTTACTGATCTCTGTATTAATCCGCATCTTGACATCACAAACAGAAGTATTAGGAAAAGAATTTCAACAAGCAAATAGTTATTTGAGTAACCTCACATTAGAAAATTTCACTGGAATTAAAACCATTCGGGCATTTGGTAAAGAAAGCTATGAAGAAAAACGTTATTACCAAGCTTCTAAAAGATCCCGTGATGTAGGTATACAGTTAGGTAGGCAATCAGTAATGGTCGAGCCTGTTGCTGAAGGATTATCAGTAGCAATATTAATGTGCGTGATGTTGATTGCCTTTTACACTCAAGTTACTCTTCCTGTACTTATCACTTTTATTTTTATGCTTTATCGCTTGCAGCCACAAGTCCAAAAACTTAATAGTAACTTAACTCAAATAATTATTTTAAGTAATTATGTTAAATCAGTATTTCTATTACTAGCATCTGAAGATAAACCTTATGTTATTTCTGGGGATATTAACTTTCAAGAGTTGCAAAAAGGAATTACTTTTGATGCTGTAAATTTTTTATATCCTGCTCAAAATAAACCAGCTTTAGAAAATATTTCTCTATTTATACCTAAAGGTAAAACTACTGCTTTAGTTGGCTATTCAGGAGCAGGTAAATCAACTATTATTAACTTAATTTTCCGCTTTTATGATGTCACATCAGGAAAGATTTATATTGATCGATATCCCATCAAAGAACTTGATTTACCTACATGGCGCAGGAATATGGCTTTAGTTAGTCAGGATGTACATATTTTCAGTTCTACAGTGAGAGAAAATATTGCCTATGGTCGTCCAGATGCTACAGAAGTAGAAATTATAGCAGCAGCAAAACAAGCTCATGCCCATGAATTTATCTGCGAACTTGCTCAAGGATATGATACATTTGTCGGCGACAGAGGAATCAAACTTTCTGGAGGACAAAGACAAAGAATTTCTATTGCGAGAGCTATTTTATGTAATCCTGAAATTTTAATTTTAGATGAAGCCACAAATGCTCTTGATAATATTTCCGAAAAATTGATTCAAGATGCAATTAATCTCCTGAGTCAAAATCGAACTGTGATTGTTATTGCTCATCGCTTATCAACTATTAAAGATGCTGACCAAATAATTGTCTTAAAACAGGGCAAAGTGGAAGAACAAGGTTCTTTTGATGATCTAATGGAGAAACAAGCAGTATTTCGTGAACTCTATCAGTTAGACTATCAAAACAAGCAAAATTAAATTATGCTGAATATTTTAATTATGATTCATTATTCTGAAGATATCCTAAAAATTCTCCGTATGACCAAGCTAATAATTCTAAGAAAATTAAAGGTAATACTTGACAAAAATATCTCCAATAAATTGGGGCTTTTAAAACTTCTTTTGTACAGCGATATATAAGTAATAAAGGTAACAGAGGAGAACCTAAAATATAAACTAAGCGTTTACATGGAGAAAAATTATATTTTCTCACTCTCACTTGAGCAAATACTTTGCCATGTTGAATTTTTTTGGATATCAACTCTTGCCAATTTTCTGGATTGGTATGATATACCTTAATATTTGACATGAATAAAAGTGGATAGCCAGCTTCTGCAATTTTCCAACAAAATAATGTATCTTCACCAAATCTATCTTCAGAAAAATCACCATATTTTTCAAATGCCCATTTTTTGATTGTCAGACAACCTGTTGCTAAATCGGTATATTGATACACGCCTGTTCGAGGGAGAAATCGGTTAAAACTAGCAAAATAATATGCCCAACCAAGATAACTTTCTGGATTTCCATTAGCAATTGGTCCTCCTATTAAAGGCATATCTGTTTCTTGATGTGCTGCTACAATTTGATTGATCCAGTTTGATTCTACAAAACAATCTGCATCAGTAAAAGCTATAATATCCCCGCTAGATTTAGAAACTCCAAAATTCCGCGCCACTCCTGCATATTTTCTATCGTTAAAGAAATACAGTTTAATATTAGGAAATCTTGCTTCGACAATAGCCTTCGTATTGTCAGTGGAACTATCAACTACAATCACCTCAAACTTTTCTGAAGTTTCTTGTTGTTCAAGGGAAGTTAAACATCTTTCTATAGTTTGGCTAGAGTTATAGGAAGGAATAATCACAGATATTTTAATTCTCATCATCTATATCTTTTTGTCAAATATCTGCTATTATATAGTAAAATTCGTAAACCAAATTCTTTATTTATACATAGATAATTATTTTAAAAATGAATATCAAATGCAATTTGGTATCAAAAAGTTTATTTTCAAAAAGGGAATTCCTTATGGTTATAATAAAATTTTAAAGAAAAAGATAAAATTTATATGTATTCATTGTCAGGGGAGAGCCAAATATTTAATGAGATATATCTACTCTAAATCATTAAGAAATTTATATTACCTCAGACAACTTGTTCTAGAAACTAGATCAAAAACGAAACTCTGAATTGAGAAGATTATAAGCCATACATGAATAGCAATCAAATAAACCTGAAATAATTTTATGCAACCAGATATAACTGTCATCATCTGCACCTACAATCCTCGACGCGACTATCTAAACAGGGTACTTAAATCTCTGCAATTACAGACATTACCTGTTGACTACTGGGAATTATTACTTGTTGATAATGCCAATGAACAAGTGCTTGCTTCAGAAATAGATCTGAGTTGGCATCCCCACTCTCGGCATATTCGTGAAAATAAATTGGGTAGAACCCATGCTTTAATCAACGGTTTCAAACAAGCTAAAACAGAAATATTTGTGATGGTTGACGATGATAATGTTTTAGATAGGGATTATCTGGAAGTAACAAGGAAAATTGGCAAAGATTATTATTTTTTGGGAGCTTGGGGTGGACAAAGTAGACCTGAGTTTGAAGAGACACCGCCTAACTGGACAAAACTTTACTGGGGTATGTTAGCAATTAGCGAATTCGACCGAGACGTATTCTCAAACTTGGAAAATTCACATCAGGCAGTACCTTTCGGTGCGGGAATGTGTATTCGTAAAATTGTGACTGAAACATATATTAATGTGGCAATTAAAGACCCTAGAAGAACAACTCTTGGACGTAAAGGAAATTCACTGACCAGTTCTGAGGATTATGATATGGCATTGATAGCCTCTGATATTGGTTTAGGTCTGGGGCGATTTACTTCCTTGAAGTTAACACATCTGCTCCCTCCTAGTAGACTTGAAGAGGAATATCTCCTCAGATTGAAAGAAGGAATTAGTTACTCCGCTTTACTAATGAAATCCTTTCGTGATCCAAACATGAAGTCACCAATGCCCTTATGGATACGTCAATTATTTTATTATTACAAAATGTTGCCTATGAATTCTAGAGAGCGCCGGTTCTACATGGCAGAAAAAAGGGGGATGAATAGAGCATTTAAAGAGATTATGCTATATAGAACTAATTCTTAAATTTATGCTTAACGCTGAATAACTTAATTGTAAATAAAATAACCGATTTTGCGCCAAAGCCAATCACGAACTGGTAATGGCAATGTTTGCCGTCCTAGTTTGATAGTTATCTCCAGAAAATATCTAAGAATTAAGAAATCTCGCTCAGTTTTAGGTAAGTAGATTTTTTCTATATTCCTGAATTTTTTTTCCTTTTCATGTTCTTGAATTAACTTGCTGATAGTAGGATAAATTTGATACTTATTCAAAACTAGCTCTCTAGCATAAATTATGGCATCCCGGTTACGAATCCAGATGTCGCTGTTGATAGTTTCTTTAATAATTTCTCTAGCCTCCTCTGGTTTATTAATATCAATCCAAATATAAGATTCTTGAGGAAAATAATCACTGATATTCTGACAACCATAGTAAATTGGCATTGTGTAACTTAGGAAACAGTCAGCTATCTTTTCAGTCCAATAATATAGACAACTGTAGTTTTCAATAGCTAAAGAATAACGATAAGAAGCTAATCCATCCCATTTATCATCAATAGGATTAAAACCTCTCCCCCATAAATCAAACTCAATTGAGCTTTGAATTTTTTCTAAAAATACCATGCGCTGTTGATGTCCAGGTGTAAAAGTTAAATTGCTAGTTACCCAAGAGAGTGATTTAGATTTATCAGGAACTGGACAATTAATCAAAAAGTCATAATTCTTATTTATATACCAAGGCAGCATTCCATGACTATGAACAATATTGTTTCCTTGCAAATTAATATCTGGAGTATAGACGCGATGAAAATGTTTGTAAGATTTCTGAAACCAGTTAAGAAACTTGAGCGGTGGTTCTTGCATTATTAACCAAATATTTTCTTGAGGACAGTTAACTATCGTATTATCAGGAATTTTATTGAAAACAATGACATAATCACATTCATTGACAGGTTGGGAGGTAAATTGAATGCCTTCCCAAAATCCAGAACCACCAGGAGTTCCTAAATCGAGTTGTTTGCCGTCAAGGTCGTAAATAAAGCGGACTAAAGTCATGGGCTTAGTATTATTAGGCAAGGATTCAGGTCTAAACTTCGGGAATTAAAGAAGGTGTCTGCACAACAGAGTTAAGCATTGCTTTGATATCGTGAGTTATGAGTTACGCCAATTGTGCTTTTTCTATATTACCATATTGGGTGATAAACTTAAGATGCGTTTATCGTCATCCTCTATTATATTGTTTTAAAAAAGGTTATATTGAATGGTTAATGAGGATAGGCAAAATATTTTTACCCCAAAAAGTACGCCACTGGTTATGGATAAATTTTGGAAGAAAACTTTGAATAGAATTTTACTTTTTTAATATTAAAAATAACATTTACGACCTAAAATATTTCATTTCCACATAGTAACTAAGTAAAAAATTAACGAAAGGTATGATAATTTTCAGGATGAATTGTACCACTCTTCCTGTAAATGGAATTACTAAACCCCATCGGGTATGACGTGCGATAACTTGTCCTAAAATATCTTTATCTGTCAGCCAAATTGGCTCAACAAACTCAAAATCACTACTCAGGCAAATTTTTCCATCTGGGTTAATTTTAATAACTCTTTTAATGGCGACTTCCGCTTCATATCTGACCAAGACAATCATTTCTTCAGAAATAGTATGATTAAGCTTTTGCACCGTAATACTATCTCCATAAGAAATCAGAGAATGATAGTTAGTTATTCTTTCCATCAGCCAGATATTATTGACTCTTAGGGTAACAGATTGTTGCTCTAGTCTTTCTGCTAATAAATCAAGGCGTTGATTGAGATTAAATTGTGTAAACCCTGGATACTTCCAAAATTCTTCTCCATAGAGATAATTCAGATACTGGTGAGGTGATTTAGGTAAATAATATTCTTCCTTCCCAATCTGGATAGATGTTAACTCAGAAAAAAAGTCTTGAAAAAATTGTTCTGATTTTGATTTCCAAACATAGCCCTTAAGTTTATCAATTATCTCATTTACCGAAGTATAATACTCTATTTCTATCGTGTTATTATACCTTGATAACACGGTTTTTTGATTTTTCAGGTAAGAACCTTTAATTAAAATAAAATTTTGATGTATTAACTGATCAATTAGATTTAAAATTTTGGTTTGATTTTCTAGATAAGTTCCGATAAATATTAATGTGTCTTTATTGTTTAATAGCTCAGGTAATAGGGCCTCAATACAACTAGTTTTAGCTAACCAAAAACGAATTTGATTCTGATCTAATACTTCCTTAAATATTTTTAGAGTCTCACTGCGATTTTCCTGATTAAGAGAAATTAAATTGAAATCAGCATCATAATCAGTCTCGTCTGGTGTTTTAAAATCCCAAAAATATTTAATTTTTTGTTGCCAATTAGCACCGTAAGCGTAGTATAAATAATTAGTTGGATTTTTAGGAACTAGATAAGTTTCGCCTAAAAACTCAATCATCTCTAATTCACTAAAAAAATCTCCTTCCAACTTCTCACCTGCTGTCACCCAAGCGATAATTTTAGCTTGTTTCTTGATAGGACTGGCAAAGAAAATATCAATTTCAATGTCTTTGCGTAAAAACTTTACTCCAACATGAATCCAAGGAATACTTTCAAAACCATGAGATTTAAAAACTGGTATTAAGTCAATAACTCGCTGACTGTCTTTGAGATAAACATCCAAATCAATATCATCATCATCAGCGATAAAATTTTGTTCTCGAATTGCTCCTAAACAAGTTCCCCACGCTAACCAAAAAGGAATATTGTGTTCATCAAAAATAGATTTGATTAAGCTGAGATTTTCTTTAGCTATTTCTTGATTAAGCATAAGTGTTGTTTGATTAATGAGAAAAATATCTTAGAGGTTGTTTGAAAAGTATTATATGAAACCCATAATCTCCAAAAACCTAACCCCCTACCCCCATTCCTTACCCCTCCCTGACCCTCCCCTACAAGGGGCTACGGTGTACACACAAATAGTAAATAGTTGATTTATCTGACTTTTGCCCCACCCTAACCCTCCCCTTGGAAAGGTGAGGGAACTAGATTGTGCGGTTTCCACCCAATACATCGGGGGGATTAGGGGGGGGTAATTCGACTTGTGTGTATACCGTAGCTACAAGGGGAGGGAAGCAGAAAAACTTTTGTTAGCTGGAATGGGGGTTTTAAAGCCCTCCAGTAATAAAAGTTTTTCCTTTCCCCTCTCCTCTTAGGAGAGGGTTAGGGAGAGGTAGGGGAGAGATTTACCAGAGGGGTCAGTTTATACATTAAAAACTTTTCAAACATCCTCTTAGAGGTTAATTATATATTACCATTCTGGCTATTTCTATTGCCCTATTTTAGCTGTGTCAGTCCACTACAATTAGATAACTTTAGTTTTCAAGATGGACGGGGTATATTTTATAAATTGAAATATTCTAGGAGTCTCCTACAATTTTGATTATCTTGATACTTATTTGCAAAATTTCTCATTTTTTCTCTCTCCTCACCATATATATCATATCCTTGATCTATATCACCTATAAAATCTTTAAATTCCTTTAATGTCTTTATCTTTTTTCCTGGCATAAAGTCTAGTGGATTATCCCTTGTAAAGCCTAATTTATATTCATTGATATCATCAATAATATATCCTAAAGGTTTATCTAATAATAAATAATCAAACGCTACACTAGAATAATCTGTAATTAAGGCATCAGTTTCTCCTATTAAACTGTATAACTTTATGTTCATTTCTCGTAATTTTTCATTTGTTAAAATTAATATGTTTGAGTGGTTGATCATAGGAATATTAGATAAGTCTTGACCTGGATGTATCTTTATGATTAATAATGTATTCTTTACCTCTAAGAAATTATTTAGTTCTGCAAATTCTCTCTCATCATTAATAAGTGGAATACCTAATTTAAACACTTTGTCAGAATCATTTCTATCACTAAATTTAAACTTTCTAAATGTTGGCATCCATATCAATATGTTCTTAAATATTCGCTCATTAACTAGCTTCTTTATCTCATCTGATTGAAAAAATAATAAGTCATTTCTAGGATGACCAAAAATAATCATTTTTTCTGCTGTTAAACTATATTGATAACAACATTTATCAATCACCTGTTCAGATGGACATAAGACAAAATCAACTTGTTTACTAGGATTAGTAATTCCTCTACAATTTTTAAGATCCGGTCCCCCGTGAGTTAAATATATACTTTTTTGATCATTCCTTACTTTAGCAATTTCTTTAGCATCCCATATCAAATACTTAGCCGTATATATTCTCAATAAATCTATGATATTATAGTGATAAATTTTCATAAATCCTACATTCTTTATTTTTACATTTTTAAATTTTTCTGGCTCTCGTACTAACCAATACATTTTATATTTCTCATTTAATCCATTTTCAATCATATATTCAAAAAATGCACCTGAATTAGAATCTAAATCACCTAAACTCTCAAAAAGTATGATATTTTGTAATGGTATTCTCTCGTATAATTTTGTGATAAGATATTCAAAAAGTTTGATAACGAATGCTTTAATCCCATGCTTTATTAGTATATTAATACCAATATTTATGTCTTCACTTATTCTGATTCCAAATATTTTTTTTAACTTTCTTTTTATACTAAATCTTAGATTATCTTCAAACGCGCACCAGGAGTGATTATAATGATGAATTGTATATGTATTAGATGTTATATAAACCCTTTCAGATCCCCATTCTTTAGGAGAAAAATACTCATTAGGATAAAATGCTAATTCACCATTTACTATTTGAAGTGTATTATCTAAATTAATATCATAGGCCACCTTAGTCATATTAGTGATAATTTTTACATTCGTTGTTAAATCAAATTTCCCATCTGCTTTAATGAAATGTTTATTATCGTAATAAGATAATAATAATTCAAACCACTTATTTGCTTTAACTCCTCCCATAATAGCTGTTGATATATGCTCCTGATCTTCAAATCCAGCAAATGCTCTATGCTCCAAGAAATTATCTATATTTCTTACTAATTCAACATCTGTATCCATATATATTCCGCCTTCACTGTAGAGAGCATATAGTCTGACATAATCACTCACGAATGCCCATTTTTTTGCATTATAGGCTTCTTGTACATAGCTATTGCAACTTACATCAAAGTTTCTCTCGTTCCATTCTTTTATTTCGTAATCAGGTAATTTTTCTTTCCAACTTGCTATACATTTTAATTCCATATCTGACAAAGAATTTCCTCCAAACCAACAGTAGTGGATGACTTTAGGTATTTTTTGCATTTTGCTATCTTCTTTTAAGTGGTCATACTATTCTATCTTTGAATTCTCCCATAATTATAATTTTTAACAATTCTGAGAGTCGCTGAAATGTTATAACTTGGTTCATTTCACCCCGGATAGTTTATCCTAAATGGTGTAGCTGACCTAATCGGAAGATAGTAAAGATTTATGTACACAATGGAAAAAGTTTTAATTTTATCGCAAGAATTTGATTATTCCAGACTGATTGCCTACGATGCAGGACCTGTCTATGCTATGGGTATGGGCTGGAAGTACGATTTCTTGAATAACATTGAATTGTACCAAAATAGCATTAAAATTATTGATAGTCGCATTACTGAATCAGAATGTTTTGAGATTGAGAGCTACTTACAATTAAATAAAAATTCTTTTTTTCTCTTTAAAATAATTGATCCTTATCAAGAATCTTGCCCTAATAATTATTATTATCATTTTTTTTTGAGAATCAAAAATTTTGAAAATGTTTTTTTCTTGACACCCTATATTCCCCAAGAAGCGATTCAAGAATTGAACATCATCACGATGGGTAAGAAAGTTATATTCAGCCCATATCCCTTTAATGATATTTATAATATTGAAGATAATCTTGCTAGTCGAACTAAGAAAATAATATTTTCGGGGAGTTCTAATCCTTCTGTTTATCCTTATCGAGTTCAATTTCTCAAAAAAGTTAAATTCAATCCCTGCTTATACAACAAAGTTAGTATTTTACGTCATCCTGGTTACCCAGATGTTGGTGACAAACTTGTGCATGAAATTATTGGAGATAAATATATTGAATATTTATCTCAGTTTATGTTTATGTTTATTTCGCCATCACGCTGTGGACTAGAGTTTTTAAAGTATAGTGAGTGTGCTTATGCCCACTGTGTTCCCGTCGGCAAATCTCCTTTAAGTTTCAGTCCTCAACTTAAGAAATTTTTTATAGAATTAAATTTTGATGATTTATATAGATCAATTAAGCGTATTTTTTCCATGCCAGTATCAGAATTAGAGGATTTATCTAAACAATATTATCTTACTTATCAACAGGAAAGAAATCCTGAACTTCTTAATTCCCAACTGGATAACTTTTTGGAAGAAGTCCTTAAATAACTGTAAGCTGTCGTGCATCTAAATTGCTGATTGGTTTTTCTGAAAACTAGAATTAAGCTCTCGTACACAATTAATAAACCTATCATTATCCATAGTATTTCTTACTGCTAATCTCAGATAGATTTTTTCATCAATAAACTTTGAGGAAACATCTTTGACATAGATATTATGTACAGTTTGTTTGAGATAGTTTTTAATCTCAGTTTCTTGATAACCTGTGACAATATTGATATCTGTCAAATTAAGTTCGAGCAGCGCATCAATCATTCTTTGAATAACGGTTTTATCACCAATCTTTAAAAGAGTTTTATGAGTAGTACAAGTAAGGGGACACATTCGTTTTCCATAGCCCGCAGTCAGGATGATAACTTGATATTGGCTTATCTTTTATTTTCTCTAAAATTTTTATTGATGTTTATTTATGAATCAAGACATTGAAACGATAGTCATTATTTCCATAGTTAGAAATATTTTGATCCTCAATGGTAATTTTGACTGTTTCTTCTCTTAAAACCTCTTGAAACCAATCTTTTGCATAATATAAATGATCTAATCCCTGATATTTTTCTTGATATTCATTCTCTGTTAATAAAGATTTTCTTTTAGCTAATGCGTATTCTTTTTTCGCTAAATCAGGAACATCAAAAATACCAATACTTTTATCAGCTATTTCTACCATATTTTTCACAACTGTAGCCGCATATTCATAATTGGGAAAATAAAGAAAAACACCATTTGAGACAACCACATCAAATTGATGATCTTGAGGAAAATCAATCGCCTCATTGACTGTAATATTGGCTTCTGGCATTGTTTCCTTAGCTAACTTCACTAGAGATTCTGAGTAATCAATTCCAGCTATTTTATTTCCTTGTTGGTAAAATGGGTAGAGTAAAGCCCCTGCGCCACAACCCACTTCAAATATTGAATCTTCAGGATTAACTTTTAGGTTTTTTCCTTGAGTTACAAGATAATTTATCCAGTCTGATTCAGAAATTGTGGAGAATTTATTATCATAGCCATTTGTTATCATTAAAAATTCTAAAATAGAATTGGATTGATTATTAATTTGACGGTTGTTCCAGATATTCTGCCATTTATTTGTCATATTTTTCCAAAATTATCATAAATGAATCGGTAAAAATGATGTTATGAAGTTATTAGGGATATTTTTATTTACAATATCGCATTACTCGCATTTTAAAGCAGAATATAGCATATTTTATGCTATATTATCCAATATAATTATAGAATCTTAACGATAATGACTGTATATGAATGAACAACCTGTAGTTTCTTGTATTATCATTTTTCCTGATGGAGGAAAATTTATTGAGGAAGTGAGGAAGCAATCGAAAGTATATTTTCTCAAACCTACCTCAACTGGGAATTATTGCTAGTAGATGATGGCTCAATAGATAACAGCACAGTTATCGCCTTAGAGGATATTTGAAAAGTTTTAGGCGAATATAATTCGCTACTACATAAGCAAAGTCCACCTGCATGGACTAATACAAAATCAAGGGTTTTTAATCTGCGAAGGCAGGTTTTGTCTGTGTAGCCGCGACTTCTAGTCGCCAGGGCAAGTAATAATTTAAACTTTTCAAACAACCTCTTAGAATACGCTCAAAAATATCCAGAAAAAGTCCGCTATGTGGAATATGACAATCATCAAAATTGGGAATGAGTGCTTCGCTTAACTGCGGAATTGATTATGCCAAAGGATATGATATTGTTGGCAAATTATATCATATGAAAATTGAAAAATAGATTTATTAATATGTCAAAATATAAACCTCAAATTTCTTTTTTTATCCACTCTCTTGATGGTGGTGGAGTTGAAAGAAATACCCTCAACCTCATCCAAGGCTTTGTAAAAAAGGGCTTTAAAGTTGATTTATTACTCCGCTCTGCTCAAGGGGAATATTTATCACAACTGCCACCACAAGTCAGAATTGTAGAATTAGGAAATGGTTTTCAAGGACTATTAAGACTCATCAAATATCTAAAACAAGAAAAACCTCTTAACTTGTTTTCAGCGATGTATCCCATTAATGAGATGGCTATATTAGCAAAGTACCTCACCAAGTCATCTACCCGGATTATTGTATCTATTCATAGCATACTTTCTTCTCAAGAACATATTGTTGAATTTCGGTGGCCAATTCTGAATAAAATTCACGCGCATTGGGTAAGGTTATCAGCCCGATTGTTCTATCCTTGGGCAGATGATATTGTCATCGTTTCTCACGCAGCAGCCAAGGATTTTGTGGAAGTAACTGGTATTCCTCTATCTCGGATTCAGGTAATTTATAACCCTGTCATCACCCCGGAACTTCTGGAAAAATCAAAACAGCCCCTAGATCATCCTTGGTTTAAACAGGGAGAACCTCCTGTTATTTTGGCAGTGGGAAGACTACATCAGATTAAGAATTTTTCTCATCTGATCCGAGCTTTTGCAATGGTGCGACAGGTGCAACCAGCTAGATTAATGATTTTAGGGACTGGAGCGGAGGAAAAGCAGCTAAAAGCTTTAATCTGTGAGTTGGGTATAGAACAGGACGTTGTTCTCCCAGGTTTTGTAGATAATCCCTATGCTTATATAATTGCCTCATCTGTCCTAGTTTTATCTTCTCTTGCGGAGGCTTTGCCAACAGTTATCATTGAAGCGATCGCTTTAGGAACTCCAGTTGTATCCACAGATTGTCCTAGTGGTTCAAGGGAGATTCTCGTCGGGGGGAAGTACGGGGAGTTAGTGCCTGTTGGTGATAGCCAAGCAATGGCGGAGGCTATAAAACGGGTGTTATCAGGTAACATTAAGTCTGTTGATACTGCTTGGCTTGAGCAATTTAGTACAGCAACAGCCACTCAGAAATATCTTGATTTATTCAATTTTCCTAAAGGGGGTGTTTGAAAAGTCTTGAATAATCAAAATCAGTTTCGTCAGGTGTTTTAAAATCCCAAAAATATTGAATTTTCTGTTGCCAACTAGCACCGTAACCGTAATATAAATAATTAGTTGGATTTTTAGGAACTAGATAAGTTTCACCTAAAAAATCAATCATCTCTAATTCACTAAAAAAATCTCCTTCCAACTTCTCACCTGCTGTCACCCAAGCGATAATTTCAGCTTGTTTCTTGATAGAATTGGCAAAGAAAATATCAATTTCAATGTCTTTACGTAAAAACTTTACTCCAACATGAAGCCAAGGAATACTCTCAAAACCATGAGATTTAAAAACTGGTATTAAATCAATAACTCGCTGGCTATCTTTGAGATAAACATCCAAATCAATATCATCATCATCAGCGATAAAATTCTGTTCTCGAATTGCTCCTAAACAAGTTCCCCACGCTAACCAAAAAGGAATATTGTGTTCATCAAAAATAGATTTGATTAAGCTGAGATTTTCTTTAGCTATTTCTCAATTAAGCATAAGTGTTGTTTGAATTAATGAGAAAAGTATCTTAGAGCTTAATCATATATTACCATTCTAGAGCAATACCTGATCTTTTGCTTCCCACACCTTTTGTACACAATTAATAAACCTATCATTATCCGTAGTATTTCTTACTGCTAATCTGAGATAAGTTTTTTCATCAGTAAACTTTGAGGAAACATCTTTGACATAGATATTATGTACTGACAACAAAGACTGAATCAAGTTCTCCTTAAAATTAGGATCACAATTTAAAGATACTAGGATAAAATTACCGCCACTAGGATAGACTTTTTCTACAAAAGGAAGGGTTTGCAGTTGTGCCGAAAATCGAGTCCTATCATCCATAGTTTTCGTAAATGAGTCTGATATTTCGTCTCTATATTTGAGAATAATCTCCAAGAAATATTCAGCTAATGAGTTGAGATTCCAAATTGGTATTTTTTGACTTATCCAATTGACAATTTCCGGTTTACTTGAGTAAATATAACCCAAACGTAAACCAGGAACTCCTAAAACTTTACTTAAACTCTTAATAAGAATTACATTAGAAAGAGGATTGATTTCTAATTGACTTAAAATACTGGTTTCCGAGGAAAATTCTATAAATGATTCATCAATTATCAAGAGTTTATCAGGATTAATCAGAGCAAAATTATAAATCCAATCGGTTTTTAAGGTTGTTCCAGTGGGATTGTTAGGATTAACAATCACAATAACTTCGCAATTTTTACTCTTTTCTATAATTTCCTGGGTGTCAGTTCCCACTTGATCTGAGTAAGTAATTGCTTGAGGAAAAATCCTTTGATATTCTCCAAAAGAAGGAGCAGGAATTAAAACTTGTTTCCCGATTAAATACTCAGACAAAAGAGGATAAATTTGAGAAGCTCCATTTAGAGTAATCACTCTGTTTTCATCACATAACAAATAAGTCGCCATTTTTTGATTAACTATAGTTTGAGTAGAACCATAGTTATGCAGTAAATTAGCGAGATTATTTTTCAAATCAGAAAGAATAGAACTATCAGGAAAATACATATTCCGTAGAAAACAGTAATCTAATATATCGTAGTTCCAGTAACCACCAAAAGAACTATCTAAAATCTTTTTTTGTGATGACTTATCAAAAATAAACTGGGCAATTTTTAGATCATTTGGATCATCAATTTCCGCCCATTTTTCTCCCTGTAAAATCTCGGCGAATATATCAACTCTGCGAAGATAAATAAGTATCCCTAAGATTAATTCATAGTAGCTATTTGATTCAAAATTCTGGGTATAGTAAACCAATATTGGCTGCAATATACTTTGACAAAAATCCCGCTCGAATTTATAAATATTTAGGGTTTTATATTTGTCCTTGAAATCAAAATTACTTCCTTGCAGATGAGGTGGAATAATATTAGTAATGATGTCTTTTTCTGGATCAACAGTAACAACTGTACCATCCATCCCGCTGCTATAGTGATCTACCAGTGCAATATTCCCTCGCGGAGATTTCAGCAACCGTTCTAACACAGAAGAATCAAAAATTAAATCTGATTCAATGAGGATGATATCTTTGCTTATAGAGATTTTTTGCAAAGCCAGTGCTAGAGAATACACATTATTGGTTTCTGCATATCTCTGATTATGGATATAATTAATTTCTAAATTGGGATAAGTTTGTTCGAGATAGTTCTTAATCTCAGTTTCTTGATAACCTGTGACAATATTGATATCTGTCAAATTAAGTTCCAGCAGCGCATCAATCATTCTTTGAATAACGGTTTTATCACCAATCTTCAAAAGAGTTTTATGAGTGGTATAGGTAAGGGGACGCATCCGTTTTCCATAGCCCGCAGTCAGGATGATAACTTGATATTGGCTCATTTTTTGTTTTCTCTAAAAATTTTATTGATGGTTATTTATGAATCAAGACATTGAAACGATAGTCATTATTTCCATAGTTAGAAATATTTTGCTCCTCAATGGTAATTTTGACCGCTGCTTCGGCTAAAATTTCTTGAAACCAATCTTTTGCATAATATAAATGATCTAATCCCTGATATTTTTCTTGATATTCATTCTCTGTTAATAAAGATTTTCTTTTAGCTAATGCGTATTCTTTTTTCGCTAAATCAGGAACATCAAAAATGTTCTAAATGATTAGTCGTGCGAATATGGGAATGTAAGCTGGAATCAAATTGATAGAAGGTAAAGCAAAGGGGGATATCACGGGTAAAGTTTCTGACAGCATCCGGTTCAATCAAATTCCATTTTTCTTGAAACTCAGTCAATAGAACTGATGCTTCATCATAGTTTGGAGCATCAAAAATATGATAGGCATCAGAGATAATTTCTTGACGATGAGCAGCTTTTGCTACTGATAAATATACAGATTGACTGTTCTGATTAGTATTTGGTAATTCTTTGTAAGTTAAGTAACGGGTTATGCCACGGACTTTATGAGTGATACAACATTGCTGTTGAGCATGAGGAAGCTTTTTATCCTTTTATTCCTGCCTTTTTCGTCTCTTTACACCTTATTCTCTCCATTCCATCGTGGCAAAAACTTCGTGACACTAACTAAATCAGGGATTCTTCCTTCTTTTGAGGCCAACCTTCCACTTCATCAACTTCGTGGATTGGATCGAGCATCAAAAGTTCCTGCATATCGGAATATTTTTGGAGAACTGGAGGAACAAATTCCTCTTTGCTTGCCGTCGAGTCTGGAGATGCTTCTGGAAGATGATCTTCTCCTAATTCCCCATCAACAGGACTAATTAATTCTTCTGCTCTCAGTTGAGCAATGAGAGTTTTGATGGAGCTTTCCATCAGTTCCGGTTCACCATTAAACTGCTGAGTGATCGCCATAACTATCTTGACAACAGAAAACTCCCGCTCGATGAGATTCCAGACATCAGCGCCCACCCGATCTAAGCTATAGTACGTCCCTCTCAATAAGCTAACGATCACCGTTTCGCCGTCGATAGTTTCACTGACTACGTTGGGACTGTTGACTTTGAATCGTGACGAATTTTCAAGCATTGGAGATAACCTATAATTTTGAAACAGTAACAAATATAGCTTAATTCAATGCAAATAAGACAAGCCATGATTCCAGAGTCTTCAACGCCAAACAAGGAACCTCTCACTGTGCAAGCAGAAGCGATATTTCGATTTGCCTGCCAGTGGTTAGCAAAAGGGCAGATCGAGAAAGCGATCGCTTGGTATGAGAAAGTCCTAGAATTGCAACCCGACCACCTTCAGGCGGCTATCCATCTGAGTCACCTACAGCAACAGCGGAATTGGTCTCAGTTACCACCCTCCGCGCTTTTAGAAAATCCTCACGGCCAGCTAAATCTGAGCGGGCAAAAATTTTTCGTCGCTCATCGTTGTGGATGGAGTTTCGCCATTCATGCCCTCAAACCATTACACAACAGTCAAGGTATCGTGTTCGACGGATTTCTAGAAGACTCCTTTCTCCGCCAAGAGCGCCAACTGGGACAAGAAAAAGCCCCCTATACCCAACCTTGGGTTGGCTTCCTACATAATCCCCCAGCAATGCCCAGTTGGTATTTCTATGGTGATTCTCCTCAAGTTCTGTTTACAAGGGATAATTGGCTCAAGAGCCTGGAATCCTGTGTTGGTTTATTCACACTGACTGAATATCATGCTCGATGGCTGAGAGAGCGGGTAGATAAGCCAGTTTCCGCGTTAATCTACCCAACGGAAATTCCCGATATCCAATTTAGTTTTGATCGCTTTATCGCCAACCCGAATAAGAAAATTATCCAATTAGGTTGGTGGTTGCGGAGATTAATCTCGATCTATGAACTACCCATCGCCCGAAATAATCCACTAGGCTACGAGAAAATTAAACTCAATCCGGCTTTTTCACTTGATGCGGAAACTCAAATGCAAAAACTCGTCGCTAAACAAATTGAAGTGGAAGGAATTACCCTCGATCCGGTATTTCTTGAAAACACGCGGGATCTGACTCATGTATCGAATCAAGAATATGATGAATTTTTATCGGCAAATGTCGCGTTTATTCACCTATACGATACTAGCGCTAATACTGCTGTTATTGAATGTATCGCTAGGGCTACTCCACTATTGATAAATCCTTTACCTGCTGTCGTGGAATACTTGGGAGAAAATTATCCCTTGTATTTCCATACGTTAGCAGAAGCGGCAGAAAAAGCAATGGATATAGAACGTATTCGCCAAGCTCATGAATATTTAAAAAGCTGTGAAACTAGGCAGAAACTATCCGCAGAATATTTCCTTCAAAGTTTTCAAGCAAGTGAAGTGTACCGAAACGTTCAGCTATCTTGTTAATAATTGAAACGAGAATATCTATAGCGATAATTTTTTTATCTTATACTCAAGATGGCTTGATTGTTTGATTCTAAAGGTAGGGGTAAAGCAAGAGCTTCATTGGTGTTAACTTAAGTTCGGTGATTAGATCCCCGACTTCTTAAAGAAGTCGGGGATCTGGGTATTGGAAATTCACTCTGGAGGCCGACCGCAGTAGCTAGTCCAGGAGACAGAGGAAGAATGTTTTTCTTTCCCCTGCGCCCTCAGACGATCAATATGGCGCTTGTATATCTTGAGCATTCCGAAATGAACTAAATCTTTTTGTTGTAGGGTCATATTTTGATCATGTTTTTGGTAATACAACATGACCCTGGGAATCACCACTTTATGAATATTGTTTTCCCAAGCGCGGATAAACCAATCCGTATCTTCGTTATCCTGTAGTTTGGGGTCGAATAAACCCACTTGATCAAGCACCGAACGACGGTAGAGGGCGCTTCCCAGATTAATAAATTGATAGGGTTGAAATATGGGTTTGAACTGATAAAAATCATTTTCCGATGAACCGGGTGACCTTTGCATTTGCTGGATCAATCCCTGAACGATTCCTACTTGGGGATGTGCTATTAAATAATCGGCAAATTCGGTTAATACTCCCTCCTCCCATAAATCATCAACATCGAGAAAGGCGATTGCTTCTCCCCTGGCGTTTTCAATTCCATGATTGCGAGCGGCGGACGGTCCTTGATTTGGTTGATAAATATAGTGAATTTGATCCTGAAATTCCTGGGCGATTTCAGCAGTGCGATCGGTAGAACCATCATCAACAACAATGATTTCCAAAGGTTGATAATTTTGCGCCTCAATATTATTAATAGCCTGAGCTAAAAATCTCTGTCCGTTATAAATTGGAAGAATAACACTAATAGATAAATTCTCTCGTTCCATAGCATGATCACAAAATTTAGATTTAGATTTAGAAAATCTTTAAAGATTGTCTAGGGCAAAGATTCATGCAAAGATTCATTGTAAGTTTGGTAATCCTCCGTCGCTCCTTGAAAAAGTTTCAAAGCTCGTTCTCTGTAGTTTGACATATTTATTATTTACCTGTAATTAAAACACTGAATTTCCAGAAATATTTACTCGAATTTTATAAATTGAAGTTCTCGCAGTAATATAGAGGCTACGTTGATCGCTATCACCCCAAGCGCAATTAGCGGGTGGTTCTGGAGTAGCGATAGTTCCAAGATGTTCCCCCTCTGGACTAAATACCCAAACGCCACCTCCACCAGTACAGAAAATATTTCCCTGTGTATCTATTTTCATACCATCGGGTAAACCTACTTTGTCAGTCTTCATATCATAGAAAATCCGACCATTATCTAGCGTTCCCTCCTTCAGTACATCGAAAACACGAATATGACATTCTTGAGAATCATCAATATAAAGCTTTGTTTCATCCGGTGAAAAAGCTAATCCGTTAGGCTTATTAAAATCACTCACTAATAATACTATTTCTTCCCCATCAGACGAAAGCCGATATACGCCTTGTGTCGGTTGTTCCTGTTGCTCTGGCTGGATTCCGTAGGGTGGATCTGTAAAATAAATATAGCCGTTACTTTTAATAACAATGTCATTGGGACTATTCAGTTTTTTATTTTGAAAAACACTCGCTAAAATCGTAAACGAGCCGTCCGCTTCGATACGAGTCACGCGCCGCTTGCCATGCTCGCACGCAAGCAATCGACCTTGTAGATCTCTAGTTAAACCATTAGAGTTATAGCTAGGCTCTTTAAAAAGAGAAACTGTATTTTTATTGCTCAATTTATAAATTCTATTGGCAGGAATATCACTAAATAATAAACATTGCTCCTGCTCAATCCAGACAGGTCCTTCAGTGAACTGAAATCCTGTAGCTACTTTTTGTAGTTTGGCATTTTTGGGAAAAAGCTCTTTAAATTTTGGAGAATTTGCTTGCAAGACACTAGACGAAGAGAAACTTTCCAACCATGTTTGAATTCGTGACATCATTTTATATTCTGACAATAATAGTAGAAAAAAAAACTCAAGTAGGCGGACTTTCAGCGACGCGTGAATTGTATAATGATACGCCACCGTCTATTGTGAGCGTAGTTCCCGTTGTATATTTCGAGAAATAGTCCGACGCTAAATATACAGCCGCTCTACCAATATAATGAGGTGGGATCGCACTGTTATGTAATAGGTAATTTTTGAGATAGAAAGGATTTCCTTGTTCATCCACCTTCACCGCAGCAGGAGCGATCGCATTCACTCTAATACCGTGAGAAGCCAAATCAACGGCTATCTCTTGAATCGTCATCCCTAGGGCGGCTTTGGATGCACTATAGCTAGGCCAACGGCTGATTTCTTGTTGGTGTATGGAAGTTATAAATATGAGCGAACCTTGAATCTTTTCCTCGATCATCCTTTGCCAAATTAATTTCGTGAGATACAGTGGTCCAAAAACATTCGTATTAAATATTTTCTGCCATTCTTGTAAATTCAAATTGTCAATCCCCATTGTTCCAAAATTAATCCCTACATTATTGACAAGAACATCAATTGTAATATTTTGAGCAAATAAATCCTGACATAGAGCCTCATTATCTTCCATTTTGGATACATCTGATATATATCCTTTATATTTAACAGCATAGGTACTTAGTTCTTCTTCAAGTGAAGTTATTCGCTCAGGAATAAGATCAGTGAAGTAGATATTCGCTCCTTGTTTCGCCATTTCCAAAGCGATATTTTTACCGATGTTCTGTCCTGCTCCAGTAATTAAAACGTTTTTCTGGGCTAAAAGCTTATTATCAAACGCGAACTTTATTTCTCGCTCTACTATTGGTTGGACATAGAAGGAAGGAATCGGTGGTATTTGCTGTTGATGCAATTCGTGAATAATGTCGGGATTTAGAAAAGATTTTAGAGAGGCTTCTAATCTTTTTTTGAAAGCTACCATATTATTAATATTCTGTATGATGAACCATGAGCCTATGCTGACTCGTAGGCATTAAGAATTTTTCAATTTTTAATTTAATCTTCAAAAAAGCTCTCCCAATGGGTATTTTTAAATTTTTCTTTTAACTCGAAATAATTAGATATAGACTGAGAGAGAGGAAGGGAAGATTGTTTTAAGGTAATCGGTTCTGAAATTTCATAGTCTAATTCGAGAAATTCTTGAACTCGCCTTATTTCAGACGCATAATCCTGAGACAAATCTTCATAGATAACATCTATTTTTTGGTGTTGGGTAAATAATAAATCGTATGCTTTTGTCACGGTTTTCATATAGTTAAAATAGGTGATGCACTCTTGGTAATCTAGTGAAACTGTTACTTGTTTGGGTACATTGTTTATTCCTGGTTGAGATATAATCACCCATTCATTAGTTATTAATGCTTTTTTATACGACAAAAACGATTTAAGAAAATTTTTTCTTTGCAGATGAATAACTTTTATATCTTGCCTGTCTTGTAGATAACGCCAGACAGTTTTTCTGGAATCTTCCTGGGCATGGAAGTAAAATATCTTAAAACCAACTGCTGATATGGGTGGGGAATACTTTCTAAAAATTATTCTTTCTAAAAATTTTTCTGGCTTTTTATTTATTAAAGCTATTAAATACTTCAACTGTAAATATTGATTGTATTTTGTCAAACCCCAATCTATGTGATCGGTAAAATGGAATAATTCTCCATAAGTAGTTACTTGACTGTGCGAATTCAATAAGCCAAGTAGGAAATTAGATCCCGACCTTCCCTGACCGAGGACAATAAACTTACAGTAATCTGAGCTATTAGATAGACCTAGATTAGCTGCCGCAATATCCGCGTAAAAGTTTAAGGCATCCTGTAATTTTTTAATTTCTTTTATCATTTTCGTCACCAAATATAGGTAATAATTTCACGATTTAAAGTATATGAGTAGCATCAACTTGTTCACTATTTTTCAAAAACTCTAAAATTACTTGCGGGATCTGAGTAATATCAGTACCTAATTCCAAAGTATAACAGGGAATTTGCTTCACCAAGCTAGACATCATTTCTAGCGTACTCTGTCCTGTTCCAGAAAGTTGAAATAGGGTACTAGGCGCGAGAGATTTAAGGGCAAGCATTGGTGTGGCTTTACTGATCCTGGTATCCAGTTCTCCCGTGATTTTAGGAATCAGAATTGCTTTGAGGGGAAAACCCGTCACAATCTTTTCAGGAAAGTGTTCTTTGAGAAAGATGAGTGCTTTTTCTTCATCAAGGCGATCGCCATTACTGACCAGAGGTGCTAGTTCAGGAAACCGCTCTAGATCCTTTGCTCCCTTGAGTTTGGCGGTATTATACAGGCTATAAACATAGGGAACAGGATCGGTGGCTACTAAACAGTAATCATCACTGGCGTAGGTCAGATCGGAATTGAGGCAGGCCAGTGCTGAGGTAGATTTGCCCGATCCACCTTTTGCTGTTAGTAAAACCCCTCCGCTGCTCGTTCCCACGGCAGCAGCGTGAACGTATTGGCGGTTTTGGTTGCTCGTCCACCAACTGAGGAGGGTTTGCAAAGGAGAACCCCGCTCGCAGTAAGGTAATTCGGCTGTGTCGGCGATCCAATACAGACCAATATTCCGTTGCTGATCTAGGGCACTGAAAATATTTGGCCCCACCTTGAAGTGCATCTGGAAGCGATCGCTACACAAAGCCTTGACATTCTGACGGGGATCTAAATATTCGTGCCAGTACCAGTGGAATAGCCGCATAAAGGCTGGTAGTAATCCGGGTAATCGGGTTGCGGTGGAAACATTATCCCAAAGATGGATTGTGAGGGAGGGCTGTTCTATAGGTAGGACTTCCAGATGGGAAATAGCCTGGGTTAACTTGTCGGCCATATTCTGAGTTGCAAAGCTCAAACGGACGGTATAGTCGCCGATATTAAAGAAACGATCAATCGTTCCCGTTGCTTCCGTCACCCGATGAAACCAATTGTGCAGAGTCTCAAAAAATGATAAGCGATCGCTTTCCGTGAATTTATGTAAGACTTTTTGGTGAGCTAATGACTCTGCAAATGAATCAATCTCGACATAACGGAACATCCAGTCTAAATTGTCACGATCCATAAATATCCTCTTTTTAAGTTAAACAAGCGGTTAGAAACCGCTAGAGCTTATAGAATCAAATGATTAAGCTGTGTTGAGTATAAATACTCTTCAACAACCGTCGCAGGTTCGCCCTCAGACTGAATCCGTCCCCGATTTAGCCAGATTACCCGATCGCACAGTTTTTCGATTTGATCGGTATTGTGAGAAATCAAGACCACAGCGCAACCCTCGGTTTTCATTTGGACAATGCGATCAATACATTTCAATTGAAAAGCACTGTCTCCTACCGACAGGTGTTCGTCCACTAACAGGATCTCCGGGCGCGTGTGAATGGCGATCGCAAACGCCAGACGCATCCTCATTCCCGTACTGTAGGTACGAACTGGGTTATCAATAAATTCCGATAGTTCGGCAAATGCGATGATCGAATCAAACTGCCGCCGCACCTCCCGTTCTAACAATCCCGCTACCACTCCGTTAACAAACGTGTTATCCCGTCCAGTGAGTTCGGGATGGAATCCGGCTCCGAGATCGAGGAGTGCGCCCACTCGTCCCTGAAGTGTTACCGTTCCTTCCTCTGGTCGTCCCACCCGTCCCAACAAGCGCAACAGGGTGGATTTGCCCGCGCCATTCCGACCAATTACCCCTAGCATTTCGCCGCGTTCTACTTGAAAATTGATATCTCGCAATCCCCAGAAATAATCGCGGGCTTTGACTCCCCTGCCACAAGCAAGTACCGCTTCCATGATGGTGCGAGGTTTCCCTGGAGAGTAGCACTGAAATCGCTTGCCTAAATTCTGAACAGTAATGGCTGTTTCCATTTATATTTTCTCCACGAAGCGATCGCTTTGGGCGATAAAGTAGCCCCGTCCGAGGAGGAACAGCCCTAGAGACCCGACTCCGATAGCGAGAAGGGGTAACAAATTAGGTTGAGCATTTTCCAGTAGTACGGCACGATAGGCGGATACGAGATGGGACATGGGATTGAGCCAGTACCAGAATTTATAGCGATCAGGAACGAGACTGATATCGTAAAAGATAGGAGTTGCGTAAAATAATATTTGTAATAGTACCCCAACCGTGTATTTCGTGTCGTAGAAGGTGACGCTAATTGCTGCCAGAATATAGGACAGTCCGGCCGTAAATCCCAATTGCAGGAGCATTAAAAGAGGTAACTCCCAGATGTACGTTTGCGGCGTTACCCCGTCAATGAGGAGAAAGACTAGCAAAACTGGTAAGGCCAACACAAAATGAATCATGTGAACCAGAATCGTCACAATCGGGAGGATGATACTGGGAAACCCAGGTTGTCGGATTAATGTTGCGTTGGCGTTAATTACTCCGGTTGCTTCGGTTAACGAAGTCTGAAACCAAGTCCACACCATTAACCCACAGAACACCGACGAAGCATAGTGGGGAACATTCAGTTTTAGCACCGAGCGAAAGATAGTGGCGAAAACCAACAGTTGTAGCAAGGGATTCAACAGTGTCCAAGCGATACCGATTACCGATCGCTTGTACCGGACTTTCAATTCCCGCCCGACCAACTGATAGATGAGATCGCGCAGATGTAGAACTTCTCGACTGGAAAGTTGAGGAAACAAACCTCTGGGGACTACCTTCATCCTTGGAAGTCCCTCATAAATAGCTGTTTTAATCGCTGGCGTAGTCGTAATAACTGAGCTTTGAGCAGAAGTAATTTGCGATCGCTGGCGAGATTGTATTCCAATAGCTCAGAATAGGCGATCGCCATCTGGTTTAAACTTGGTAGCACCCAATCCGGGAAGGATAGATTCAGAACTTCTCCCAGTTCCTTCAATAAATACCGCAGGGGCAAAACAATCTCGTAGCGTTGTGCTTGAGTCACTAATTTTACCCAATCTGATTCCTCAGATAGAGCCTGGACAAGCAGGGACGCATCAGCAAGCCAATAAATCGGTCGCTGTTTTCCTTGTCGGTTGTTCTGGAGACTGAGGTGTAATAGCTGATCAATGGGACTGAGGACGATGGCGGGAAAGTTACCAATCTCGGTAGAAATGGCATCTGTCCATAATTTCTCGTCGGTGTAGGACTGGGGTTTCGCGGTAAAAAGATGATTGTGTAAATAGATGGGTACGCAAGGCGGGTCATTAGGTGATGTGACTCGCCATAACGGTAGGGGGTTTTTCCCCAAGCGATCGCCGGGTTGCGGTCTATAGGAATTCTTCCAACCCAGTTCTTGTAGGGTATTGATCGCTGCCAGAGTTTGGCTACAGGGGACCAAAAGATCCAGCCGATAAAGGGGACGATAACCATAATCTGGGTAAATAGTTGACACTAGCGCCATTTCCCCCATCACCAGAGGACTTATCTCCTCTTCTTGTAATCTATGCAAAACTTGGACAAAGGAGCGTGCTAGTAATTGATTCACATACCAAGTGCGACGGTATACACCTTTTAGGCGACTCATCTGAGCATCTTCCACACCATGCCGCAGGAGGTTGGGATAGAGCATACTTAAAAGATGGTGTGATTGGGGATCGAGGGTTTCGATATCTACCGAATCCCGCCATTTCCGCCACGCGTTTAGGGCAGTTTGTTCTGGTAAAATTGCCGCTTGTAGGAGCGATTGGTGCATTTTTGATGGAGTATCTCCACAAGGACGGCTCACCGAGGAAACCGGATCAGGGGTTGCTATGGTCATTACTCTCTGAGACTGGAGCGCCTCTGCGTGAAATAAAATCATACTCTTAATCGGCAACACTTAGTAGTCTGTCAAATAAATTTTGACGGATAAGGAAAAAAAGAACCACGAAGGAGCGAAGAACACGAAGGAAGAAGGAAGAAGGAAGAAGGAAGAATAAAAATTTATTTACCCGTCAATGTACCGCCGTGAATTAAAAATTAATAATTAATAATTAAAAAAGATGATTACACAAGCTTTTTTAGGATTTTCAATGGTTTATTTATTTAAGCCACAGTGTACTAGTAGTCTGTCAAGAACTAATTGACGGGTAATTATAGATGTTCTTGATTTTTCTTCTTTCCTTCTTCCTTCGTTTTCTTCGCTCCTTCGTGGTTCATTTCCTCTTTATCCGTCAAAATTTATTTGACAGACCACTAGTTTCTTATCTGTTCCCTGTTCCCTTTTTTGTAATAAGTAATCAATTATGAATAATGCCCATCCTAAAATTAGTGTTATCGTTCCGATTTTTAACCGCGAAGCCTATTTAGCCCAAACCCTGGAAAGTATTGTTACCCAATCCGTTTCCCCCCATGAGGTAATTGTTGTTGATGACGGTTCTACAGACGGTGGAGGAGAAATCGCCCGAAGTTTTCCCTCGGTTCGCTATCACTATCAAACCAATCAAGGCGCGGCGGTGGCTCGAAATCAGGGAATTCAATTAGCGTCAGGGGATTTCTTCGCCTTTCTCGATTCGGATGATCGCTGGATGGCGGATAAATTAGCGCATCAACTAACAGCTTTCGCCGCAAATCCGCACTTGGAAATGGTTTTAGGTCACGTTCGTCAATTCTACAGCCCTGAATTGGATGAAACAGCTAGACAGAAAATTCAGATCCCTAAAGAAGTTATACCCGGTTATAGTATCGGGACGATGCTGCTCCGTCGGGAGGCTTTTTTCCAAGTCGGTTGGTTGGAAACGAATCTCAAGCAAGGGGAGTTCATCAGTTGGTATCTGCGGGCAATGGATGTGGGTTTGCAGATTGCTATGTTACCAGAAGTAGTGATGGAAAGACGGATTCATCAAACCAATCTTGGCAGGAACCCGGACTTAAATGGGAGCGATTATGTCCGTATATTGAAAGCGTCCCTTGATCGCCGTCGAGCGAGCGGTAAGATTAGCTCTCTGCCTAGTGATGGAGAAAAACCTGAGTAAGTGCCTCTTTCACTCTAGGAGTTTGACTACATTGTAGTGCTTCGCTAACGTTGGCGATCGCAGCTTGGTTTTCTCCCCTTGCTAATTGACGCTTGGCAAGTTGCAATGTCCACAAGGCCGAATTTTCCCTGGCTTTGTCGGTTAGCGATACCGTGGTAGTTCGGGGCAGATAGGTTTCGGCGATGGCGATCGCCAATCTAGCGTCCGCTATTTGCTGTCCAGAGCGGGCGAGTCGATGACTCTCTGCTCCCTCGTGCTTCCGGAAGTACGCCAGTGTCCGGGGTTCGTACCAAACTCGATAGCGAAGGGCTAGCCGTTGCCACATCTCCCAATCAAAGGCCGAACCAGCCCTAGAATAGAATCCGCCTAGGGTCTCGTAAACCTCTCGCTTGATCACAATTGCCGGAAATTGCAGGCAGCAATGGGTCGAAATCCGTTCTAACCAACGGGGAAGAATGCCCGGTGTAGGTCGCTCTAGGTGGGAGAGCCAATGGTTTTCCCCCACCTCGTCCACAACCTGGAAGCGGCAAAACGCGCAGCCGACTGACGGTTCTTGCTCAATCCCGGATTTTAGGGCTGTGTAGAACCCCGGTGCGACCCAATCATCATCGTGGAGTAAATGCACCCACTGTCCCCGCGCTCGTTGGATGCAGAGGTTAAAAATATGCGGGTGGCCGATATTTTCACGGTGTCTATAAAAATTTACCCGTCCACCCCCGACCCGATCAACGAGTGCTGCTATCTCCGAAGCGATCGCTTCGGAAGCCCCATCATTAATCACTTCAATCTGCATTTCTTCCCCGTCTGGAGCCTGTTCTAAGACACTTTTCAAGGACTGTTCTAGATAATTCACCCGGTTATAGGCGGTTATCATCACAGACCAAAAAGGACGGCGAGTTGTCGTGGATAACTGCAAAATCTTCGGGAATTCCGGCACAGGAACGATATCACCCTCCGGCTCAACCTTCATAATTCCCAGTTGTACCAGTTGTTGCGAACTCTCCAATCGTACCGAATGGTTTTCATCGTACAGTTTGAGAGCAGAATTACCTGAGAGGGTACGGAAATATTCTGCGTATTGATGACCGTCGCCGTAATGTTCCTTCCGCTTGACCTCCCGCGCCACATAATCGGTAAATAGGGAAAAATATTTGAAATGCAACAGACAACCGCTTTCCTGGGCGATTTTGGCTGGGGGTAGATTGGTTAAATGTTGCCCACCGATCATCACCATTTCTAACCCATATTTCAGGAGAGGAACTTTACTCAACAGGTATTCTCCAGCGACTCCGAAAACACGCTCTCTTACTCCCCCGAAATATATGTTTTGATTGCGGTAGAGGCCGGACTGTTGGTATATGCGGTGATAGTATTGGCGATCGAAATAGGGGCAAATATCCAGAAAATTCTCTTCCGTCTTGTAATGGGTGTCTTGCACCGCTTGATCCGAATACATATCCAGCAAAATCGCGGTATAGGCTCTATACTGTCCCTTGTCTAATCTTTGACATAGCTGGCGAATAGTCTGGCGCTCACAATCGGGATAATACAGTAACTCATCGGCATCCACCGTCAGACACCAGTGATCAATGCCGTACCGTCTCAGCAGCAGATCGAACCACACTGAACCAAAATTCACCTGATTAAAGGATTTGGCCGACGACCAGACATAAATATCGTCCTGTTGCAGTAAATATTCTAGAGTTCCATCCGTTGATTGATTATCAACGATGAGAAACCTATCTACTCCTTTTTGTCGGTAGTAATTGAGGAAATAGGGCAGTCGAGGCAACTCGTTTCTGACGACGACGCAACACAGGAGAGCGGACGGGGATATCTTGATCCCTTTGTCGTCCGCTCTGGTGAGTTCATAGTATGCAAATGCCGTGTCAATTCCTTCTTCATCTACAATTAAATTGATATGACGCTTGTGGAATTCGGCATTGTTGGGATCATGCTCAATCGCCAGACGGTAGGATGCGATCGCTGATCCGATATCCCCTTGTTGGATCAGTGCTGATTCCAGTAACTGGAGTACCTCGCTATGGGTCGGGTTAACCTCTAAAATTTTCCGACATTCCTCTATCGCCTTCTCTAGCTGACCATTCCGTTGATAAATGGTGGCCTGTTGTGTCCATTCGATTACCGCATGGTTTTCAATTGCTTGACGATATAAGGCGATCGCTGTTTTTTCTTCTCCTTTCGTGGTTAATAATTCATCTAAGGCCAGCAAGGATAACCAGTGAGTGGGAGCGATCGCTAATACTTTTCGATAGCCAGCGATCGCCCGTTCAATTTTGCCTTTCTGATGCCATAGTTTTGCTATTTGAAACTCGACATTAACATTGAATTTCGGTGCGGGATTTTCGGGTAATTGAGTTTCTAAATTAGGAGGAGAGGAGGTTGTATTTTTTGATTTAATAATTGGGTCAACCATATCAAATATAGGAATTTCTATTCAAGTGAGGTACACGAAGTAATAATTGAACGCAGATAAACGCAGATGAACGCAGATGTTTTTGTACCTCTTTAGACGAGAAAGACTGGATTTCGATTACGCTGAATCCTGCTTTGTGGAAATAATTCCCCGTGATTTTAACAAGGTCAACCCGTTACGACCAATTTCTAGAAAATGATTCAACCAATCCCTAGGACGCTCTCTCATCTTTAGATAAAAGATCATCTGCTTTAATCTAAATTGCAGATCGAAGAGAGAATTACGGGAATCAGCGAAGGAGCGATCAATATCCCCAAATAATCCCTTGCAAACTTGGTGGGCTAAGGAAATGGCGATTAAGTCCCCAATAACTTCAGACCAGATCTCAGAGGGAATATCGGCATCTAAGAGGTTTTTAGCAAGATATAAACCGAAATGCAATACTCTCGTCAAACCTTGCTGTCGCGCTTGTTCGGTGACTTCCGACCAATTCAATCGCGGATAATGGTTTAACAACTCGGCGATATCGCAGACTTTCGCTAGATGTTCTAAGTGCAATCGTCTTTCCCAAGAGTCTTTGGCTACTTGAAGACAGAGGATGAGCAGTAAATCTTCTTCGCAGAAACTCTTAACCTCAGTACCCAAAAGGGTATAGCCTTTCGTTCTCGACCAGAACCTGCCAAAATCTAGATCAACAGGGAAATAAAACGGAGTCAATCCCCAATGCAAATCTACCTCTATTTTTCTATCAGCATGAAAGAAACTCTGTTCTCGATCATTAGTTTCTTTGAGGGTGTATCCTTCCGATAGAAGTAGGGATCGACTTTTAGAAAAGTCCACTTCGTCCACGAGCAGATCGATATCCCAAACCTGTCGAAAAGCGGTTTTTCCGTAAATAGAAGCGGCTAGTAATGTTCCTTTGTAGGGAATTACTGCAATCGCATTCGCCTCGAAAACAGCCAGTAAGCGCAGGAGTTCAGTGGTCAGAATTAAATTTTCCCGTGTATTCTCGAAAAAGCGCGTTTTTAAAGTTGACAGAATTTCCCCAGGTATCCCTCCCGGACAAACCCCCTTCAGACTGTGGTACAGCAAAGGCAGGACGCGATGTTTTTCTGCTATTGAAAGTAAGTAATTCCAGTCAATTTGTTGCTGGAGTAAGCATTGGATACGATCAGAGATCGGCGAAGAGATCCGCGTGCGTGTACAACATAGGAGTAATTCGGTTTCTGGAAGCAGGTTCGGAACAAGTTGGCCATTGTACACGGTTGAGTCCCCCGGTTAAGGTGTACTAAAAATATAGTACGTTTACGACTGTACTTTTATTTAATACTTTATGGCTAACGCCACGCTATGCCTCCGGCACACTTCGTGAACGCTATCAAACATCCTCTTAGGCATTTTTAAGGTTATCATTATTTTTTCTAAATTCTAAATTTATTTCACACACCAACTAATTATACTACCACCGATAATTAAATAAGCTGCATTAATCCGGTAGCGAATTACTAAAACTGCTGAAATCAAAGCCATTGCTAAACCTAAAACATCTACATAATGGGTTTTTGATAATATTAATGTAGCTACTCCTAATTGAATTGTAGTTAACACCATTAACGCTACGGCACTTACATTTACAGCATCTAAAAAAGGTCTTGTCCAAGATGAATTACGCAGACGATTCATGAGAGGATTTAAAGCAGCCACAAATAAAAATGAAGGTAGAAAAATTCCCAAAGTTGCGACAATTGCTCCAGGAAAATCAGCAATTACATAACCAATAAATGTAGCAGTAGAAAGCACAGGACCAGGAGTAAATTGACCAATAGCAATTGCGTCTAATAATTGCTGTTGTGTTAACCAACCATATTCTTCTACTAATCCTCCTTGCAAAAAGGCAATTAATAAATAACCACCACCAAACAGCACACTACCAACTTTGAGAAAAAATAAACCCAATTGCCATAAAGGTACGGATACATGATTCTTTATAACTATATTCACAGTTGCGGTAGTTTCTAAAAATGTACTTGTGGTTAAACCAATAATCATTAAATTAGTTTGATTACCACTACGTAACCAAATCATTCCTAATATTCCTCCTAGCAATAAAGCCACAACTTCATTAACTTTAGCAAACCAAGTTATTACCCCAACTGCTACAGCAATTATGAGTAATTGCCGAGTTTTTATGGCTTTTTTTCCTAAACCCCAAATAGCATTAATGATAATTGCTAAAACAACAGGTTTAATTCCATAAAGTAACGGTGCAACCTGGGGTAAAGTTCCATAATTGACATATACCCAAGCCAATAAACCTGTAATTAAAATCGCAGGTAAAATAAAACAAACTCCAGCAACTATTAATCCTAACCAACCTGCATAAATATATCCGATATGAATAGCCATTTCTGTAGAATTTGGACCAGGAATTAAGTTTGTTGCCCCTAACAAATCTAGAAAATTTTCTTGTGTTAACCATTGACGACGTTTAACTACTTCATCTTCTATCATGGCAATATGGGCAACTGGACCACCAAAGCCAATAATGCCTAATTTGAGAAATAGTTGGGCAACTTCGGTTAAGCGATTTGGTAATAAATTACTCATTTGATTGATAAATTTTATCTGCGTTTGTCTGCGTTCATCTGCGTTTAATTATTCTTGAGATTTTATTCTATGCAGCTTCATATTAATTTGGGATAAAGCCATATCTGGATAATCACTAAATACACCATCTATGCCCAAACTAAAAAATATTTCATATTCTTTTTGGGGATTTCCCTGCAAGTCTAAAGGTAAGAAAAAATCCTCATTTCTAAAAGTCCAAGCATGAACCTGTAAATTAGCTATATGAGCATCTATGATTAAAGATGTCGATGATAATAATTTACCATGAATATCTCTAGGAATCAATAAGTTTTTATGTACACCTATGGCTTGGGCATATTCAGCAATTTCTTTTAACCCATTTTGACTTACTAAATCTATATATGTCCGCGGATCATCATTAATAATAAAATTGTATGGTTTACCAATATCATTAATTAATTGCACTAAGGGTAAATCTGTTTTTTGAGATAATTCTTTGAGGTTATTAACTTCAAATGATTGAATAAATACAGGTAAATTAATTTCCTGTAAATTCAATAACAAAGTTGCTTCTAATGGTAAACCAATCTCCTTAAAATAACTGGGATGTTTAGTTTCTGGATAAATGCCAATATTGCGACCAATTTTTTGACTTTTATGCTTGACTAAATCAATGATTTCTGTAAAAGTAGGAATAGTAAATATTCCATTATAAGCTATATTTTGGGGACGAATTTGGGGAATGCGTT
The DNA here is from genome assembly GCA_031376645.1 of Dolichospermum sp. OTE_75_concoct_329_sub. Lineage (GTDB taxonomy): Bacteria > Cyanobacteriota > Cyanobacteriia > Cyanobacteriales > Nostocaceae > Dolichospermum. Next base: position 58,571 of record JANMEE010000131.1, read on the forward strand.
CTTGCGCTGTTAATGTTTTGATTTCTGCTATAGTCAAATCTTCTGTAAACCAACCTGTTTTAATTTCACCATCAATGATTTTAGTGGTTTTTAAATGGGCAAATTCGGGATGATTAGCAATATCAGTAGTTTCTGATATTTCGTTTTCATGACGGGCAATTAAAATCCCATCTTTAGTTATTACTAAATCTGGTTCAATATAGTCAGCACCCAAATCAATTGCTAATTCATAACTAGCTAAAGTATGTTCGGGACGGTAGCCGCTTGCGCCTCGATGAGCGATAATAATAGGGGAGTTATCTGTGAAAGTTTGAGTCATGACTGCTTGCTCATCTTATTTATAATTTAGAGGATGTTTGAAAAGTCCAAATTCTTACTAACCCTAGCGACTAGAAGTCACAGCTACACAGACAAAACCCACCTCCGTGGGTTTGAGACTCTTGATTTTTCATTAGTCCACGCAGACGGACTTTGCTTGTGTAGTAGTGAGTGATATTCGCCCAAAATTGCTATTATTGTTTGGTTATAAAACTCATGATATCAACTCAAATTGAAGTAAAGCGTATAGAAGAATTGCGATGTTTATTGCAAAAGGCAAGTTATGCTTATTATATACTAGATGCGCCAACTATGGAAGATACGGTTTATGACCGACTGTATCGAGAATTGCAAGAATTAGAAACGAAGTATCCAAAATTAATTACAACCGATAGTCCGACTCAGCGCGTTGGTGAAAGACCTGCTACTCATTTTAACTCAGTCCGCCATAATATTCCCCTGTACAGTCTGGAAAATGCTTTTAATATTGAAGAATTGCAAAGTTGGGATCAGCGTTGGCGGCGACACGCACCTGCTCAGTATAATGACGGAGAAATAGAATATGTATCTGAGTTGAAAATTGATGGTGCTGCTTTAGCCTTAACTTATGAAAATGGTGTTCTAGTAAGAGGTACAACTAGAGGAGATGGGATAATGGGTGAAGAGATTACCCAAAATGTGAAAACTATTCGCTCAATTCCCCTGCGTTTGAATTTTGACGGTTTAGAAAATATTACTAAGGTGGAAGTCCGGGGAGAGGTATTTCTACCTTTACAGGTGTTCAAGGAAATTAACGAGAAAAGACAAAAAGCCGGGGAACAGGTATTTGCTAATCCGCGCAATGCTGTTGCTGGTACGCTTAGACAATTGGATTCGCGGATTGTGGCACAGAGGCAGTTAGATTTCTTTGCCTATACTTTACATATTACGGGTTTGGATGATTCCAGTATTGCCAATTCCCAATGGGAAGCTTTGGAATTGTTGCAAAGGTTGGGTTTTCGAGTTGATACTAACCATAAACTCTGCCATTCTATTGCTGAAGTGACTGAATATTACCAATATTGGGATACAGAACGGCTGAATTCTCCCTATATGACAGATGGTGTTGTCGTCAAATTAAATACTTTTAGACTGCAAGAACAATTGGGGTTTACACAGAAATTTCCCCGCTGGGCGATCGCCTTAAAATATCCTGCTGAAGAAGCTCCCACCCGTGTAGAAAAAATTACAGTTAATGTCGGCAGAACCGGGGCATTAACTCCCTTGGCGGAAATGTTACCAGTGCAATTAGCAGGAACAACTGTTTCCCGTGCTACTTTACATAATAGCGATCGCATTGAACAATTAGACATCCGGATTGGTGACACCGTGATTGTTCGCAAAGCTGGGGAAATCATTCCTGAAGTAGTCCGAGTCATTAAAGAACTACGTCCCGCTGACACCCAACCTTTTATTATGCCTTCCCATTGTCCCGTCTGTGGACAAGAAGTAGTCAGGGAAACTGGAGAAGCGGTTACTAGATGTGTAAATGCTTCCTGCGCGGCGATTCTCAAAGGAGAAATTGAACATTGGGTGAGTCGTGACGCGTTAGATATTAAAGGTGTTGGGGAAAAGTTAGTGTATCAATTAGTAGATAAGGGATTGGTTCATTCTGTTGCTGATTTATATGACTTGACAGCAGATAAATTATGTGAATTAGAACGCATGGGGCAGAAGTCAGCGGAAAAATTGATCAATGCGATCGCTCAATCAAAAACGCAACCTTGGTCTAGAGTATTATATGGTTTAGGCATCCGTCATGTTGGCAGCGTCAATGCCCAATTATTAACAGAGAAATTTACTACCGTCGCTGAGTTAACAACTGCAAGACAATCAGATATTGAAGGCGTTTATGGTATCGGTGCAGAAATTGCCCAATCTGTCTATCAATGGTTGCGGACTCCAGCTAATCAAACCTTAATTAATCGTATCCAAGCCATTGGTTTACAATTAGCAACTAGCGCTGAAGCTTATGCTGTGGGCGAAGTTAATCAAAAATTTGTCGGTAAAATATTTGTCGTGACTGGCACATTACCAACCTTAAAACGTGATGAAGCCAAAGCCTTAATTCAAAAATCTGGTGGTAAAATCACTGATTCAATTAGTAAAAAAACAGACTTTTTAGTTGTCGGCGCAGATGCTGGTTCTAAATTAGAGAAAGCGCAAACTTTAGGAATCAGTCAGTTGAGTGAGGCGCAGTTATTGGCAATGCTGGCAGAATAGTAATCAATTGTTATAAATCGTTAAATTCTGTTACAGTCTTGATTGTGAAGTTAAATTAAGCAAAACGTCACATTTTATTAATATTTTTTGGAGTACAAACGATGAATTCCCTTCTTAGCAAGACAGTCAGCATCGCTATAGCGGCAACAACTCTTTTTGTTAGTGCCCCTACATTGGCAGAAATGAAGCCTATGGCTAAACCTACTACCCCAGTTACTAAAACACATACTGTAGGTACAATTGTCGAAGTTGCCAGTGCTAACCCTGCTTTTACAACCCTAGTAGCAGCCATCAAAGCCGCTGGTTTGGTAGAAACCCTTTCTGGTCAAGGTCCATTTACCGTATTTGCACCTACAGACTCAGCATTTAAAGCTTTACCAAAAGGAACTTTAGCAAAACTCCTTAAACCAGAAAACAAAGCCACCTTAGTTAAGATTTTAACCTATCATGTAGTTCCTGGCTCTATTACTTCTAAAGCCATTAAGGCTGGTGATGTTAAAACAGTTGAAGGCGCTTCAGTTAAAATTCAAGTTAAAAAAGGTCAAGTAACTGTAGGTAACGCCAAAGTAACTAAAGCAGATGTCAAAGCTAGTAACGGTATAATCCATGTAATTGATAAAGTGCTACTTCCACCCAATGTGAAATTGTAGAATTTTTTTTTACATGATGGATTCCCGAATTTTTGAAAAATTCGGGAATTTTGTGCAAAGAATTAAAACTGGAGTTTAGATTAAGCCAGAACTGATAGCTTTGATAGAAGTAGTTAATTCTTAAACCGATATTCTGTCCCGACTCTCAGATTATTGCCATTATAGCGGGGAGTCATTAACAAAGAAGAGTCGTAGGGATTAGGTAAGTCAGGTGTACGCAGATACGGATCATTAGTTGATTGTTGAGCCAAAGCATCATGATAAAGGGTATTTACTAACTCAGCATCTTGAGCGATTTCATTGTCAGTAAAGGCAGCACCAAATTTTTTGCTAGATCCAGTGAAATAATTTACTTGACGTTTTAAACTGCCATTTTTGTAAAAGTTAGGGTCATGGCGAAAATAAGCTCGCTCAAAAGTATTACTGGTTGTTTCTGGAGCGGCTGTTTTGGTTTCAGCTTGAGCTACCCCAGGAAAGGCGGAACTAGTAGCTAGAAGTAATAGTAATCCACTCAGGGCTGGAAATTTTATACCCATCTTGTCAACTCCTCAATTTTTGGGTGAATCTTAATTTATGCTTAATTTGGGAACTCTGTTGAGTTTCAACTTCGGTGTAACACAATTTTTAATGGTTTGTAATGTCTTATTCCACTCAAACCCCCAGTAACCTAGATATTTGGGCAGCTACTACTGATTTAACTACTCTCCGTCACAAGCTACTAGATTTATTTTGTGAATTGGCGTATCAAGAAGGTGATTTTGTTCTTTCCTCTGGACAACGTAGTTCTTACTATATTAACGGTAAACAAGTCACACTCCATCCCCAAGGCGCTTTGGCTATGGCCAGATTATTGTTACCACTGTTACCGGAAGATACCCAAGCTGTAGCTGGGTTAACTTTGGGGGCTGATCCTATTGTATCAGCAGTAAGTGTAGTTTCTGTGTACGAAAATAAACCAATACCAGCTTTAATTATTCGCAAGGAAGCCAAGGGACACGGGACAATGGCTTACATTGAAGGTCCCAGTTTACCCCAGGGTGCAAAAGTCGTAGTTTTGGAAGATGTGGTAACAACTGGACAATCTGCGCTCAAGGCTGTGGAGCGGTTACAGACGGCTGGTTATACCGTAGATAGGGTAATTTCTCTGATAGATAGATTGCAAGGCGGTGGGGCGTTATATGAGTCGGTTGGGTTGCAATTTGAAGCTTTATTTACAATTGAGGATCTTCAGAAACGGTATCGAGAAATTAATTAAGTAGGGGCGCAGGGCCTGCGCCCATTCAGTTAGGAACGCAAATTTAATAAACTGCAATTCTGACTTAACCTGAAATGGTGCGTTACGCTGTCGCTAACACACCCTACTTTTGCACTTTATTTAATTCATATTCCTTAGCAGAAATTCGGGCAATCAGATTGGTAATTTCCTGGTAATATCGCGTGTTTCCTGACTGAGAATAAAGATCAGCAGATTTGCGTAAATCAGTAATTGCTTCTAACTGATTCCCCAAATTTCGATGTATATCTGCTCTGACTAAATAGGCTAGGGGATAACGTGGTTGCAATTCTATGGCTTGATTTAAATCTGTTAATGCGGTATTTAATTCTCCCAATAGAAAGCGACTACGACCCCGATTAAACCAGTCCTCAGCTACATTAGGGTTAATGCTAATTGCTTGAGTATAATCTAATATGGCTTTTTGATAGTCATTCAGGGCATAACGAGCATTAGCGCGATCGCTATAAAAGACAGCAGACTGGGAATCTAATCGTAAAGCTTCAGTAAAATCATTGACTGCTCCTGTAAAATCTTTAGCTATATAACGACTACTGCCCCGATGATAATAAGCGGCTAAAAAGTCGGAATCTATCTTTAATGCTTGGTTATAGTCTTGAATTGCTGTTTGTATATTACCTAATAACTTGTGAGCATCACCCCGTTTGCAATATGCTAGGGCAAATTCCGGGGAGATTTCTATGGCTTGGGTATAATCTGCAATGGCATTAATAAAATCCTGCATAGCTTCCCGCACCATGCCCCGTCCATAGTAAGCTGTAGCTAAATGAGGGACAATTTGTAGTGCTTGATTATAATCAATAATGGCATTTTCATAATTTCCCATTTGATGATGTGCATTAGCTCGAAAACCATATACTAAAACTAATGTGGGATTAATTTGTAATGCTTGGTTATAATCAATAATGGCATTTTCATAATCTCCCAAATTGCTATATGCCAAACCTCGTTCAGAGTATGCTTGAATATCATCAGGAACTATTTTTAATGCTTGATTAAAATCAGCGATCGCTTGGTGATAATCTTGAATACGGGCATAAACTAAACCCCGATTGTAGTAAGCTGCACCAAATTTAGGATTAATTTCTAGAGAACGATTGTAATTAGTTATTGCCCCGTGATATTCTTGCAGAGCATAATAACTATTACCCCGATTATGGTAAGCTTCAGATAAATTAGGATTTATTTTAATAGCTTGGTTATAATCAGCAATAGCTTTTTCATAATTACCCAAAATATGAAATATATTCCCGCGATTAATATAAGCGATCGCAAAATTAGCATATAATTCTAAAGCCGCATCAAAATTAGCCAGTGCTTGTTGATAATTACCACTATGATAGTGGTCTAAACCCTGTTGATGTAAAGCATTAACAACATCAAAATTTATATTTTTATTCATGGTTTTTTTATATATAGAACTCCTATTTGATTGTGTAAATAATATTTATGGTGGGCAATGCCCACCCTACTACTATAGTTGTAATTTATCACATATCATGTCGGATTACTATAGTTTAACTTATGAGTATAGCTTCATGTTGAGATTTTTTAGGTAAATCAACCATTTCATGTTGTATATTCTGTAAAGAATTTAACATCAAATCATCACGGTGTTGCCAAACTGCGAATATTTTATCTCTACCATCATTTAGGGTTTCTAAATCAATTGTATAACCATCATTGATTTGCTGCAATTTCAAACCCAACAATCCTAAAAGCCGACTTAATAGCTTAATTCCAGAAACGGATTCTTTACCTCTGACTAAATCAATTCCTAAAGCTCTTTTAATGTGTTTACTGCTTTGTCTGGCCACATTTTTCAACCAAATTAAATCAGTATCATTTTCCTTAAATACCCTTTCTGTTTCCAAAATTTGCAGCATTCCCAAAGCCCGCATAGCTTCTACCTTGAGGGTATAAGTTCTTAAATCTGGGAGAAAAACCTGACCTTCACCCCACAATAACTGCTGACTCCATTCTTGCTGATCTTTAACATGAAAATATTCACTTTCATGAGTTAGATAATAGTGAATTAATAATTGTCCATAATAGCCCTTTTCATCCTGTAATTTGAGTTGGGGAGTAACTACAATGCCATATCTTTGTCTGAGGATATATTTATCAACTTGATGACGTTCTCCACTACTGAGAGAATGTTTAGTTAATAGCTGTTCATATTCCACATAATCAATATTTTTAGCAGTAGCTACAGAATTTGCGGCTGATAATTGATTTTGCTGTTTAATTTCTTTGATTTTCCGTTTAATTTCCTTGGATTTTTGGAGACTTTGTGCCCAATCTTTTTGGACTTTAACAATTTCTACAATTAACCGTTTGCGATTTTCTGAATCACTAGGTTCAGTGGCAAAAAAGGCTAAACGCAAATCACGAAGAATGTTATTTTGCACTTCATTACTTCGCATTTGAATTTGATGACCATCAATTATCAATCCATCTTTCATTGATTGCCGGTAAAGACAAATAGAAGCATTGACTCTGGCAGATAATTTTGCCCAAGTGCGTAAATGAATAGGATCATAAACTAGAGGTAAATCTACATCTATTTTATGTAATGGACTTAATAAAGCTAAATTTTCTTTTTGATTTTCTTGATACCAATGAGATAGTAACCGATAATTTGTACTCCCACTGCCAATTAAGCCAATACCACGTTTAGCACACCAAACAATACGGGGAACATTATCCCGCACTCTTGCTAAAGCTTGACGGGCTTCTGAGTCAGGAATTACCCCTTGAAAAATGCCATAAACTCGGTCAAAATGTTGAACATCAATACTAATTCCTGTTCCTAAACTAGGGGTAACAAAAATAGTATCATAATCAGTTATTTTTTGATTAATATCAGCGATAAAATCAACGGCTGCATGACCAGGAGTATTCGTAGTATGACTGCTAACTACTAAGGTTTCTGGAAATTCTCTTCTGAGTTTTTGTAACCGTTCTTTCAAATAACGTTCAATAGTTTCACAACTGTAACGTCCACAACGACTATCAGTAGTTACATAACATTTCCGTCCAGCAATTAGATCTAATTCTAATTGATGAATTAGGGGGGTAGGATTTGGTGAATCATAAAAAGTCGTATCCCAACCTTTTTCCGGTTTCCATTCGTTGACAAGTACCCAAGGAGTTAATTTGATGCCTGCTAAAGTCTGTAAATATTCTAAAGATACATCTGATAAATCGGCATCTTGGGCAATTATCAAACCTCCAGTTGTGAGAACTGTAGAAATTAATTGTTGAAAAATGCGGAGAATTTTCACCCGTTTTTGTTTACAGGTATTACTATTGAGTAAATGCCATAAGGATTGCTCAACTTCATCTAAAATTAATATTGCCCCTTGCCAATCTTCAGGTTTTAATTTCCAAATTGAATCTACACATAATCCCAAAGAGGGTGTAATTGGTAAGGGTAATTTAATAGGTATTTCATCAGCTTCTATACTCCATGCTGCATGGTCAATTCCCCATTGAATGCCAATTTTTTCACATAAAAACCGTCCTAAGATAATTCTATGGGTAATTAATAAAACTGGTTGATTGCGGCTTTTTGCTTGTTGAACAATACTTTGTAATGCTGTGGTTTTACCTGTGCCTTTGGCTGATTTTACTCCCACTAAGCCAGAGGTAGGAAAGGCAATATTTCCCAAATAAGGACGGTTAACGGTAAGTGCTGCGGGAATTGTTAACTCTGTATGGGGTTTGGTTTGGGCAATATAAATATCTAAATCTAGACTTTGACGATAAATTTTATCAAAGGCTGTGACACCTTTAGCAATGATAAATTCATCAACTCCTTTTTCTTTTCCTGGCAGTTCGACAACTTTAACAGGGCAGTTTTGTTGTTGAAATAAACAACCCAGTTGGGAAATAGCGTTATTCACAGCCGCAATTTTTTTTGCTTGTGTTTCAAAATCAAAACAAATATAAAAGTTGCGTTTTGTAGTTGTAAATGCTGCTAAATCGGGGATTAATTGCCGACGGGTAACTTTGCCAAATTCATCTTTAATAACTCGATAACCGCTAGTAATCCCAGGAACAGCAATAGCAGCATATCCTTGGCTTAAAAGTGCTGCGGCTTTTTTCACACCTTCGCAAATCACAATGGATATCTTATTTTTAATTACCCATGACCAAAAACCTTCGGCTTCACCATCATGATTAATAGTAATATTTTCCGGTAATTTTAAGTTGTAACGTTGTCCAACTTGTTGCCAAATTTCTAAGGATATGCGTAAACAAAATATACGTGTGGGTGTGCTGGGAGGATGTTCGTATTTAATTGATTTACCTTTTTGATTTTGTCGCGGTTGGTTGGGTTTAAAACATCCCCATTCCATCTTCTGCCAGTTGTTAAGGGGGTCTAGTCCAGAACACCACCAACCACCTTCTGTAATGTGGCTATAACGCTGTAACCAAGCATTTTTAATCATCCCTGTATTGGTGCGAGGGAGTTGGTCAGAAATTAGCAGATATTCATAAGCATTAGTGCCTTGAAGCGATTTAAAATTCAAATGGATTAAGTCTAAGTTTATACCACCACTCTTGACTAACTCTTCAAGGTGTTGTGGATGTAAAGAATGCAGATGCATAAGCTGAAGCACCTAAGGAATATAACAAGATCAAAACTTTAGCACGGCTAGGCTGATTTTTAATAAAAGAAATTCTGAAATTTAAGTGTTATATTTTTTACTTTGTTTTCATAAATACTTCTGTGAATATATCAAGGAGTGCTTATGGCTATGAAACCGTAAAAACAATAAGTTTGTATTGTGATATTTATACACATATAATTTTTGTTTATAGGTATTGGCGATGAAGGACGGAATTAAAAGCAATTAATAAACTTCATCATGATTACCAATATCAAGTAAAACTATCACCTCTTCTGTATTATTTTCATCTATTTCTAAAGTAAACAATATTCGACAGTCATAACTACAAGAACAAGCTTTTAATCCTAATAATTTCCCTTGTAATGAATGAGTGCTTTATTGAGAAGCAAAAATATCTTCTTGCATTAATTCTAATGTTTGAATAATTTTTGTCTCAAGTTGAGCATTACGCTTGACAAATTTGCAAAATGCTCGTTTAAATTTAGGTGTTAAAACTAATTCTCTCACTAATCTTCTGTTAAACTTGCTTGTAATTCAACAATAATATTTTCTAAAGATTGAGATTTTAACTCTCCTCGATGAAAAGCAGCGATCGCTTCTTTTGCATCTGTAGCAATTTCTTCTCGACGAGCTTCTATCATTTGATTTTTAATAATTTCTAATAACATTTCTCTTTGTTCAAGCTTCGCTATCGCATCCCCACATCCCAAAAGCGATTTCCCCATCATCCCAAAAGCGAACTGACAAGTCAGCGCTTGCACTATGGCTCTCCCACATACCTAAAAGCGATCAATGGCAATATAACCAGTAGTTTTTATCTTTCAGAGAAGCTACAATGAATTTTAATATTAGTCTTTCATTGATCTTTATGCCAGAAGTTACACGATTTTATGGGATAGTTATCAAAATTTTCTTTGGTGATCACCCACCTCCTCATTTTCATGCAGTTTACGGTGAGTATAATGCCTTAGTTGGTATTGAGTCTTTAAAAATTATTGAAGGAGATTTACCCAGTCGCGCTGAAAAAATGGTAATAGAATGGGCTACATTGTATCAGAAAGAACTGCTCAATATGTGGAATAGCCAAAAGTTTAGTAAACTTCCACCTTTAAAATAATGGAGAGTTTTGATGAAACCTGCTCGTATTGTTTCTGCTCAAGCTATAGATGATCATAACTTGATCATTAAGTTTACAAATAACGAACTAAAAAAATATGATATCTCTAAATTATTAAACAACCCAATGTTTTTTCCTTTAAAAAATCCGGCATTTTTCAGAAATTTTATCATTGATTCAGGTGGTTATGCGTTGGTTTGGAATGAGGATATTGATATCAGTGAATATGAACTTTGGCAAAATGGAATCAGCATTACAAATGAGGACATAGATGATAAATTTAAATCCATACATTATGTCAATCTCTGAAAAACAACGCCGGATGCTTTTAGGAAAATAGTCAAAAGCGATTCCTAGGTCGCGCTTCGCTATCGCACTTCCCAACATCCCCAAAAAGCGAACTGACAAGTCAGCGCTTGCGCTATCACAAATTAAATTCCTGTCAGACCATAATAAAATCAAGGTATAATCTACTAAATAATAGCCTTGGTGATGACTAAAAAAGAAAAACTATGGCAAAAAGCTAAAAATAGTCCAGAAAATCTAACTTTTGATGAATTTGAAACTCTCCTCATTCAGAATGGGTGGGAATTTAGTCGTCAAAAAGGAAGTCATCGTTTATGGTATTCACCTAGTGGCCAACCTTTACCAATTCAACCTCGTAAAGATGGAAAAGCAAAACTCTATCAAATTCAGCAGTTCTTTGAATATCAAGAGGGAAATCAGTAATGACTTTAAATAATTATAATTTTAATGGCTTTACAATTAATTTATATATTGATGAACAAGGAGATTGGTTAGCACATTTCCAAGAAATACCTAACATTTCAGCTTTTGGTGATACTCCTGAAGAAGCTTTGCAAGAACTAAAATTAGCCTGGGAGTTAGTGAAGGAAGATTATCAACAAAAGGGTAAAGAAATTCCCCTTGCTCCTGTGCGTAGAAAATTGTACTCTTCATGAAGCGACTCCTAGGTCGCGCTTCGCTATCGCACCCCCACATCTCCCAAATAAGTGATTCCTAGGTCGCTCTTCGCTATCGCATCCCATCATCCCCAAACGGCGATCACTTATTTAGTTGAGGATGATAATGTTACCAGAGGCTGAGTAATAATTTTTCTGTTTTTAGCTACCTGTTTTTTCCTTAAATCTTTACAAATTTCATGCAAATCATAATTAAAAGATTTAGCGTGTTCTTCTCGGATTTTGTAAATTTCTTCTAATACTTCATCTTTCCACATATTTAATCTCCCATAAGTTCATAAGGTGTACAAATTGTTGGTAGTTCATAAGACCTCGCGGTATGCGGGAAACTCAGTGTCTTTAGACCTGAGAGGGAAGCGACACGGGCGGTTTTAACCGCATTGAATCTTGTTTCATTTTTCATTACCGCCTTGGAGTTGGGAAATTCGGGGTACTGTTGTGATGTACTTTCAACGGGACAATTACCGATTCAAA
>JANMEE010000157.1:0-20458 GCA_031376645.1 Dolichospermum sp. OTE_75_concoct_329_sub
CGACAAGGATTTTTTAAATGTATTGACGGTAGGATAAGGGTTTTAGATTCTAAATTACCTTTTCCTCGAAACGCTTATGTATGCTTATTTTTGCCGTTTTTGCCAAAAATTATCAAGGCTCTTATTTTGGCAATAGTATTGTTAATTAAAAGCGATTTTATCTCTAAGCTATACTGCATCTAATTTGTATAAATCTGGCGGGCAAGATGCCCACCCCACAAGATTTAAGCATTTTAGGATTATAAAATTTAGATGCTTAACAGCTTATCTCTGTTTAGTAGCAAGAGCGATCACAAACTCTAAAGCCAAGTTATATAATCAACTTAACTCTTATTCATCCCACATTTCAGTTGAGTTAATTTCAGATTCTGCCCATTTGATCAATAAGTGATAAAACTTATAAGAAGGAGAACCGACAATGAGTTGCGCTATTATAGCAGATGCTTGTTCTTTAAGCGAAACATCTTCTGGAAAAGGTTGTCCTAAAAGACCACCTCTAACACCATATGTTGCTGATTTACGCAATTCAAAACTCACTTGTTGATAACACTTATCTCCAATATCATAAGCTTTATCCAGAATATTTTGAACAAAATTTAAATGATTAAATACAAATTGTTTAGGTGCATTAGATAGTAAGCAACTGACTGTTTTAATCTTGTCTACTTCTTTCGAGTTAATCCATTCCTCAAGGATGTTTAAGCTAGTATGATTAAATCCCAAAGAAACTTCCCGAAACAATTTTGGAAACCAAAAACGTGTAGAGTATGTCATTTTCAGAGATTCTTGAAGAATATCTCGAAGTATGTCTTCATATTCATTACTTTTAGTTAAACCATTCATATTATGATGAAATTCACTATAAGGAAGTGGCTTATAATCTTTACCTGATTCTTGTTGATAACGCTCTATTCTCCTCAAAAATAGCTGAATCACAGAACGTGGTAATCTTCTGGCTGTATAAGCGAGAAATTCACTAATATCCTCTGCATCAATGTTTGTAACTGTTTCTAGCTTTTTTAAAATTTTTGCTAGTTCTTTATCCTTCAAAGTTGCTGGTGAAATACCAGACCTAATATCAAAAATATTGCATAGGTTTTTGGCAATTTCTGTACTATTACTAATTTCCACATCAAGAGCAATTTTTGTAACTATAAAAGGATGTTGGTTACTTACTAATTTTAATGATTTTAAAACCCTATTTCTAATATTTATGTCCTTATTATTTAGTAGGTTTTTAATTATACAAACATCATCTATTTGTAAATCATGAGTCCAGAACCAACAGCGTTCTGCCAAGGAAATATTGATATTATATGAGTTAGCATCTAAAGCACATTTAGCAATATCAAGAGCTATATTTATATTCAGTTGTCTTACTTTATTAAGAAAATAGCCAAAATAATTTGCAAGATGTTCTTGTGGTTCTTGAATAATAGCTTCACACATTTTGAATATGAAGTCTTGCTCGACTATTTCAGTTAAAGTATCTACAAATGACAAAGGATAAAAATTTGTATTAACATCTTGAATAGCTTTTATTGTTTCATTAAGTATTTTAACTACTTCGTCTGCTTCTTTATGTCGCTTTAAAAACTCTTCTCCAACAGCAATATAGATTTCTTTTTGCCGTTTGTCTATGTCATTATCGAATTCAAAGTCAATTAAATCAATATTTTTTCTGTTATTTATCAGCCAATCTAAATCTTTTGTGTAAGCTAAAACTCCTATTAAACGTAATTCATAAGTATTGGGAATTAAGTTAATAACTTCTAAGGCTTTATTTCTAACTTGTTCTGAATAAGCATGATGAATATGCCACTCTAAAACTTTTATAATTTCTAAATGTAACAGTGGCTCATTTCTCTCTTGAACAAGCTGGGTAAGAAAATCTAGTATATATAACTGCTCAGGTATCCACTGCTCTTGATGTTCAGCAGTAATTTCCATATTGAAATAAGGTTCTGGGTTTCTTAGTGCTGTTTCGAGAATATTGATTGCTCTTATTGCAGATTTGAGAGGATGATTTTTAGCACATTCTTCAACTATATTTAGTACATTTTCGCGGATTATTTGTATTCCTTGTCTATTTAAAATAAACGGGCGAGATACGATATTATTCACTTCAAGATAAGTTGTTTCTCCACTTTTCTTTAATAGCGGTTCAAGAATATCTAATGGTGAATGAATGTGGTCATGTACATCAGGAGCTTTTAACCATCGAGATACAGCGTTCACTAAATTTTGATAAAATTCAATTGGTTTTTCAGGATCATATTTAGCCAAGTCTTTAAGAACTCGTATAGCGTGTTGAGGGTTTGGGTTTAAGTCCCGGTTATCATTTCTCCCAAGTTCCCACAGCACATCACAGCAACGAGGTAGATAATCTATGGTATAGCTAATTTTTTGGAGTAAGTCTGGCAGTTTATATCTAACCCAATCATCATCAAAGTCTGCAAATTTATCATTTTCTTGTACTTTTGCAGGATTACGCATTGCAAATTCAACTAACTCAAGGGTTCTCCTTGGCTGATAATAAGCTACTTTATTGAGATTATCTAACAGTGTTCCCCTATCATAATTTGATGCGTTTTGAAATTCTAACTGAATACTCTGCCAAATATCAGTAAGTAAGTTGGTTTCTTTTCCTTCACCTTGACGAATACGCCAATCAAGTTCAGCTAAATTTTGCAGTACCTCAGTTAGACAAATAGATTTGAATTTTTCAAATATTTTTTGTGCATATCCTGTGGGTATTCCTTTATTTGTTATGCAAGCTTTATGCAGTATATGGTCTGCAAGTACATCAGGAGTGATACGTAAGCTGTAGCCCCGTTTGAGTAATATTCCTTTTTCGTCTAATATCTCTACGTATTTAATAAATTTATCTATTTCTATACGCAAAAATTCTGCTGCTGCTTTTATAAATTCATCATTTCCTAAGAAATTAGGTTCTATTTTAAATGGTGCTATGGCAGCGATAAGACTCAACAGTAATTCACAATCTTCTGAATTGATTTTATTACTAATTTTTCCAACTAATTCATCGTGAAACTTTGTAAGTATAAAATACCGAAATTCTTCATCAGTTTCTAATAAAAGAGGGTCTACTTTTCTTTCTGCTAATAGCCTTCCAGCAACTACAGTAATCAGTGGACAATCTTTAGTTATGGCTGCCAGTTTAGAAGCATAATGAGCGTATTCCTGACCAAGTGCTTGAGCAGCTAATTCTTTTACCTCTTCATAGGTTAATTCCTTAATTTCACTTAATCGCATAACTTCACGTGGGCTAAAGTTAGCACGTGTGATTATTAAATTTAAGTAATCAATACCTTGAGGTCTGAACGATAATATCAGCTTTATTTGTGAATGTTGTTGAGTAAAAGCAAATAAGGTGGATAAGTCTTCACGGCGATGAGCATCATCAACAATAACTAAACATGGTTTTGCAGGTATTTCGCTTAAACTTTCATTATTAATCGGTGTTCCTTCCATCAAAAATCTCAGTTCAAAATTTTGATGTTGCTGCTCAAACTTCTGTGAAAAAGCATGAAGGATTTTAGTTTTACCAATCCCACCCCGCCCAGTTAGTATTAGCACCCTTTCTGGTGAGCTTATAAAATTATTAATCTTTTTAATAAATTCATCTCTACCAATAATAAATAACAAGTGATTAGATGGATTATCAGGATTTAGCAAAGGGCGAAAATAAGTTTGTGGACTTACAAAAGAAGAAATTTGATTGGCAGAATAGGAATTTTTTAATTGATAACTAGCTTGATTAAAAGGATATTTTACTAAAGTAATCGCACTGCCCCAACCCATGCGAATAGGTTCTTGTCCACTACCTTTGAGTTTTGTACTGATAAAATCAAAGAGGCGATCGCCTGTCACCTTTCCTTCATCATTAGCATTTTTATTAGACAACCCGTTCAAAACAGCAGTGGTAAAAATACTGTGTTGTTCACTTTTCTTAGCATAAGCCTGTTGAAAACTTTGGGAAGCTGTGATAACACAATAATCCCGTTTGGAACTAAAAGCTGTAAGAGTTTTTTCTATTAAACTGCGTTCTAAAATGCGTTCTAAAAATTCTCCACTATGACAACAATCTAATAGCACTATTAAACTACTTAAATCAGATTCTTGAATTAAATGATTTAATTCAATAAAACCAATCCCGTCTTGTTCTCCAGTAATTTTTTCATCTTTAGTATAAATTGTTGTCTCAGAAGTTGCTAAAAATGCCTGTGGCCTTCCTAATGCCCCATACACGGAAATACCGTGACCAGTAAAATAAATTAATGCCTCATTTTTTACTGCTTGTTGTTGAAGAAGGGTTTTTAAAGCTTCACTTAATTGATTTGTGGTAACTTTCCCTTTGAGTAATTTAATATCCTCAAAATCTCCATACGCCTTGAGTACCTGAGCTACTACTTCGGCATCTTTATCTGGCTTGCTGAGAATGCTGAGGGGCTTTTTATAATCTGTAATGCCAACAACAAGAGCGTAACGTTTCATGTATCATGATGGTAATATTTATTAGATAATAGGATAACTTAAACATACGTAAGGCATCAAGCTTAAATGGCTAACATCGAAAGTCTGGTTTTTGAAGAAGATGGACAAACTTATACAATTCTGTTTGAGTCCAAGGAAACGCCTATCATCCCAGAGATAGCTACTGCTACACCTACAGATGATGACGATAGAGAATCTTATGGTTGGAAGGATGAGGCAAGTGTCAAAATCCAAGAAGTACACAGCCAAATTCAGGCTTATACGAAGTATGCTATTGGTGCATTTAAAAATTTAGCTGCTGCGGAAGTTGAGGAAGTTACTCTCAAGTTTGGCTTGAAAATTGGAGGAAAGACTGGTATTCCCATTCTGACTGAAGGTTCAGCAGAAAGTAATTTTGAAATAGAAGTTAAGTGTAAGTTTCCTGAAAATAATAACAGTACCAGTCCCTAAGTTGAATAGTTAGCTTGCACACCCACCCTGAACTTGAGTTCAGGGCTAATAGCTAAAGTCTACTGAAGTAGACTAAAGATTTTTCGGGATATTTAATTAGGGTTTGCTGAAAAAGTCTTTTCGTGGGGGCAGGTGACAGGTGACAGTTTCAAGAGTTGGATGGGAATTGATTTTTCCTTTGAGTAGGAATTAAATGCAAGGTTTTTAAGTTCTCATGTCATAAAAGCTTGCACTTTTTCAATTTAAAATTGCCTAAAATCCTTTACCTGTCATATTTTTATGTTTATTCAGCATCCCCTAAGTAGTCGTGCAAAATAAATTTTATAGTTAAGAGAAGAGACAGGGAACACGGAATTAAGTTTTACATATAAATCAAAAAAGCCCAACTAACGACATATAAATACTGCTTTAATATAGTGACAATATTGATATATCGCTACGCGAAACATTTGTGATAATCATGAAAACCAAAAATCACTGTGTTTTAGGAGATAATTATGCAATCTGTACTTACTTTAATAATTGAAGCTATCGTTGTTACTTTCTTTGTAGCGATGTTTATAGATTTTGTTACTGGGATTTTTCAATTAATACAAGCTACACCATCAATTACACCAGACAACACATCAATATCAATTCCTAAAGTCAATCAACCAATTATTTGTCAACCGTTACCTGACCCTTGGAACATGGAATTAGAAAGTGATATTTTATCTAACGAAACAATGAAAAGTGAAACTATTCCTTTTCCTGTTCCTGTTCCTGTTCCTACACTAAAACTTTTACCACCTGCAAAAGAAATTAAATCAGAACCAAAACGTCGAGGAAGACCAAAAAAGAATAATACAACTCCTACTCAAAAAACTACTTCTACACGCAAACGCAAATCACCTCAAAAAGCTGTTGCGTGAACAAACAAAAATAATCACTCACTCTAAATCATCTTTGGAGAATATGTAAAAAGTCCAAAAACCTAAATCATAGCATTTTTAAATCTTAACCGATGGTTTAGTTGTCAATTTTGAACAGGTTTTACTATTACAGGGAAAGAAAAAAGAGAATAAAAATTTAACCTTTAATCTTTCCCTCAATAACTGAAGACTTCAAAACTAATCAAGCAAGCGAGAATAGTTGTTTTCATTGACAAATAATATTGGTTATGTCTATACTAGGAAATATCAGATTCGCGTATTCAAAAATTAAAGTCACTCCAGGAATAAAATCATACAGCTTGAATAAATTTATAGCATTATCAAATCTAGTTCATATCACTTAATTATTGAAAACCAGCATCGAAAATGTAATTCATCAAAATACAAACTGCTGTAAATATCATCTAGATAAATATGCTAATTATTTGCCCTAAATGCCAAAGTGATAACTCTCGTAAATTATCCCTAATTTATCAAGAAAATGTCACCCATAGCACTAGCACAGTCAAAGGTTCTATAGGTTCAAAATCTGCTGCTGCTTATAAAAATCAAACTAATACTACATCACTTGGCAAGATAGCAGCACCACCAGAAAAACCAAAATCAAATATTATATTAATTTTTAAAACCATTTTTATTACCTGGATAGGTATTATAGTATTCACAATTTTTAAAGCATTATTTATGATTGAATTGTTAATGTTTGTAGTTTTACCAATCTATCTATTCTGGGCAATAAGAAAAAACATTTTATACTCACGTAAATACCCTAAACTTTATAAAAAGTGGGATAATTCTTTTATGTGCCAGCGTTGTGGAACAATTTTCGAGGGTTAACAAAATAACAAATAGTTAAGCTATTGAAAATCATTGTATCAATGATAATTAATCATTACAATTAACTACCAGTTTTAAAAACTCTATTTCATTAACAAATTTAAAGTCTATCTGGCATTTCCAAAAAGCCCTTTGGCTTTGGTGAAGACAGGTTTACAACCTTGCTCCCAGAAACAGTAGAATTAGCATTATTAGTCGCAGAACTACTATTTTTAGCAATTAGATTCCTACTACCAAATAACACTTGATACAGCGCCCACACATCTGCTAATCGCACACCCATTCCTACTTTATCTAATGCTGGGGGAATCTCTATACCACCATTCCAGATCAATTTAACATTGCTGTAATGTGCCTCTAATTCTGGTCTAAGATATTCCGCAGTCCCACCACACAAAATCATCTCATTAATATCACGGGGTATTTCTTGTAATAACCAGCGCACTAATGCCCGAAAATATTCATCTCGACTAAGTTTGAGAGCAAAAGACATATCTTGAGCTTCTGCTAAAATCTCAGCTTCACTTTTACGTCGTGATAAGGTAGCTAAAACTTCCGACTTACATTCAGATCCTGCTGCTACCACCGCAGCTATCAGATGTGGATCATCTTTCGATAAACCACTACAGCGTCTAACAAAATCATCCAACATCCATGACATCCCAAAGGTATTTGATACCCCCGGAGTTACTGCACCTTTATTGGATATCTGTACAGAAGCATTGCGATATCCCAACATTACTACCGCAAGATTACAATTCCTAATGTTTGTCCCCAAAATAGTACGTCTATGTAAATAAATACCAACTCCTTCGGGGACAACGTTCAAGTCTACCAATTTGATCCTGATTTCACCAGTAGGTGTATTAAAACGTTTTAGTGCCTGTTTTAATTTAGATTCAAGACGCTCCTTATCTTGATATTCTGAAGGTGGTAATAAAACAGCAAGTGAAACTGTGAATTTGTTCATAAGTTTCAATTTTTGACTAACCACCCACAAAACACCACAAATTTTTTGTACTGCATTTTCTTCTTTCAACTGCTTGAGTAAGGAGTTACCACCATATTTTTTTCTCGCTAGAAAACCAATAGCATAATATTCCTCACCAATACCCACCCAGCAGGTATTCTCTGGATCTGTTTCACCTGATTTAGTTTTTTCATAGTCTTCTACTGACGCAACTGATACATCTGCTATTTCTGGTTCCATACACAGCAACGTAGGAAAGTCATTTTTATGAGATACACTTCCAATTGCTTTAGTTTGAGAACCACCTAAATCTATAGCCAGCATTAAATCCGGGGTTACACTATTTGTAGTTTTAGTCATTTTATTACTCACTTTTCCACCAATTAACTGAAATATATTTTTTGTGATTAAATTTTGTTAACTATGAATTCAGGAAGTAGCTAAACTATTTAGTTATAGTATTTATTTATCCAAATAAAGAACGAATATCCTCTCTGATAGCCTTTTGTTCATCGGTTAATTCCATCTGTACCTCTACGTCTTCATCCCAAAAGTCATCATGTAGCTCAGTTTCTGGAGATTGGGGAACTGTTGTGTTATTAGTAAGTGTTGGTGCGACTCTACTTTTAGGAATAATAGGTTGTAGTTCATCATTAGACATATCTAAAGCTATTCCTTCACTTTCCATACTTTGCAAGATTGTTTTAGGTGATGGCAAATCAAACTTTAGCTCTATTTGGATGTAATTCCACTGTCGTGAAAGCTCGAAAAATGAATAAACTATTAATTTTTTTAATTGTTTTTGATCATGTCCACCTGACTTCACATATGCAATTGGTAGGAAACACATTTTGGCTGCCTCCCATAATAAATCTTTTATATCTTTATCAGGGTAGTTTAGTAAATATTTTAGTAACATTCCATCTAATGAATGTTCCCTATATCTAAATCTGATTCTAGTTTCCAATAATTTTTCTTCGCTCATATAACACTAAACCATCATTCTTATAATTTATATTTTCTCAGTCTCATGCAATGAACCTTCTACATATATGTTTTTTTCTCATACAAAACTACTACAACTGTAATTTGTCAAACTAATAACTTAAACCTCATCCAAGTTTAAAACTGGAGTTTTTTAAAAGGGAACAGTATATGATTTAGGAATAAAACCCGATTTAAAAAACTATGCGTTTCAAAGTAGATGCGGTTTACTATGATTGTTAAACTCAACTAATCTTTGCTTAGATAATATAGTAACCAGGGGAAATATTTATTTCCTTTCGTTATATCCAACATATTGCAATATTAGTCAGTTGGTTGGAAACTAACAAAAAGTATAAATGGCTTATACTTTTTGATATATTTTTAATCAGCTTTTCTATACCTTGTGCTTATATTGTTAATATGCTTATATTATTAATACAAAACTAAAATCAAAACAAAATTTAAATTGCGACAAGAGTAATTGCATACTACAAAAGTAGCAACAATGTAGTTCATTAAATGAGTAATTATGCTTAATATTTTTTGTGGGTCAAAAATGGTCACGCAATGGGAATAGATTGGGGATAACATGGGCAATTTATACAAAAACAAACTGTCGAAGAAGCTATTGAATTCAAAAAACTCACCTGATTTGGGTTCAAAATGGGGACGCAGTGGGGACGATCAATTTGGTTCAACTTTTTGCGTATAGCATTGCTGTATAATCGTGAAAGTCTTACTGTATAAGTAATTTAGTTAATTCAATCAAAAGTATTTAATACTACAAAGCTAGGCAATAAAGTTGATTCCCTGTGAGACGCAAGCCATGTTTTGTTTATACGCTCTATACGCTTACCACACCTAAAAAATAGCCTCACAACAACATTTTTCTGAATATAAAGTTTTTTGGAGATAGTCATGAAGTCCAACAAAACTAAGGGAACTGATGGAGTAGCTAAAAAAATTGTGTTTCCTATTCGTTTTGCTGCTGATGAGTACGAGCAACTTAAACAAAAAGCAAATGAAGCCAGAATCAGTATCACAGAATTTATTCGCCGTGCTGCACTTCGACGGCGTGTTGTGGAATTACCCCCTCCCCTTGAATTAAATTGGAAATTGTATGCAGAACTAAATGTTATTGGGGTGAATCTTCACCAAATAGCTACAGCAGCAACTAACGCATCGAAAGCAGGACAAGCCGTAAATATTGATCCTGAGCAGCTACAAAACTTAGTAGAATCCTTGCGTACATCCATCAAGGAAACACAAATGCAACTGCTGGAGTGCGGGGTGACAGCTGATGAATCAGAAGAAATTATTTGATTGGTCAAAGACGTACCGGAGATGATTGTGCTTCGCGCACTTTCAGCGAACTGCTTGCAGCAGCGCTTCGCTATCGCTCTAAAATTCACCACATTTTCCCAAATCTCCAATAGTATTCAGCCCCACCCTAAATAACCCATCGTAGACATCGCTGAAAGGAGTTCCCTTGATTGGTAAGCAGTTTAAAAATCAAAGCTTTCGCTCCACCCTAGAATATGTGCTGGGGAAGGAGAAAGCCACCATGATTGACAGCAATATGGGTGGAACTACACCCATACAACTAACCAGAGAGTTTGGTGCAGCCAGAAGATTTCGCCCCAATCTCCAACGTGCTTGCGCTCATGTCATTCTTTCTATTCCTCACCGCGATGTATCCCATGACAAAGGGGAATACCATGAACATTTGGAGGATGAACAATACACAGAAATTGCCCAGCATTGGCTCAAGTCCATGAAATTTTTGGGAGATGAATTAAATCAAAGCCAATACGTTGTTGCCCGTCACCATGACACCAACCACGAACACATTCATATCATTGCTTCTCGTATTCGTATGAATGGCTCAGTTGTACCAGATTCCTGGGATTATCGCCGCAGTGAGGTGATATTACGACAATTGGAAAAAGAGTACGGTTTGGAGGCTGTATCCTGTAGCAGTGACAGAGTAGCTCAAAGAGTTCAAGAGGAGAGTGGGTTTGAAACAACTGTTAGTAACCGCCATTCTCAAACCCAAAAACAGAAACACCACTCTTCCAATCAACCCCCTATTACCCAACTGTTAGCAGACATCATTGATGCAGCTACGAAAGACCAACCAACTGTTACCCAATTGATACACAGACTTCAGCAACAAGGTGTTGTGGTTCATCCTCAGTTTAATGCTGGAGGGTTGTTTAAAGAAGCGATCGCTTTTGAAATGAATGGTGTCAAAATTGGTGGCTATAAATTAGGTTCAGCATATAGCTTTCCAGGGCTTCAGAAAAAACGAGGCGTATCTTATAACCTTGAACGGGACTTACCTGCAATACATTCCTGTCGGGGTAAAAAACAGGTTGAAATGCCAGAACCTACTGTCGAAACGATCATGGCAGCATTGTCCCCAGAGAACGAAATAGCATTAGTGAATACTGATAAAACTACGCATGGACAGGAAACTGGTTTAGAAAGTAGTGCAATACCGGAGACTATCGCTTCACTCACAACAGACAACGTACAACCAAAAGCTCATCAAGATACTACTGCACCATTAGTTAATACAAATAGCAACGAGGATAATCAAGAGATTGCGCTCCGCGCACTGCCAAATGCGATCGCACAAAATGCAATACCAAAAGAGATCGCTTCAGGAAAGTCTTCAAAAAATGCTCTTGACAGTGAACCTAGAAGTGCAATTTCTGTAGACGGAAACAGCCAAGCTTCCAGTCGGGTAGATGATGTAATACCATCCCTGAGCGCACACCAGCAGGGTACTAAACCAAAAAACTACGCTAACAGCATCAGCCCCATTATCCACCTGTTCTGGCAGCAAGCAGGGCAACCTGAAACATATTCAGGAAAATACTACGACCTTGAACTAGAGAGAGATATTCTCAAACTGCGGCGCAAAAGTGGAGAAGAAATTGCAGAACTTCCGCTCCGTGATGGTGCTGAAAGCAAAGATAAAGGTTTGACATCCGAAGATTTAATAATACTGGAGAGACTCAAAGAGTTGCTATTGAATCACAACCAGCAACAAGAACCAGAAAATCAAGAAGAATTGGCGTAAATTTACGGTTTTATCAGCAATGCTTCAGATTTATATCAAATGATATAAAACACAAAATAAAACCTACCTCCAATTCTACTTTTTTTCAGTAGCACCATCACTGAAGTAACTTTTAGAATCTAATTTTAGGGAACTATTAGTAGTTATCTGTGATGTCTAAGTTACTAATTTCGCTTTGTTTCAATATCGTGTGTCTTGATCAAAGGGCAAAGTATCAACATCCTCAAAATTACGCAAATCTATTTCCATCTGCTCCCTGCGTTGTAAATAGGTTTTGTTATCAGTAATTCTTGCTTGCATCTGCTGTTCACCAAAATTGATGCCCTGTTCAGCATATCGAGCAGACAATTTATTGTAATTGTCAACTTCAATTTTTTTACGACGTTCCATTTCTTCCAGTGATTGAACGCTAATACCAATACTATGAGCATATTTTACATACTCCGGTTTCAGTGAACCATCACCATTAAATTGCTGCTTCTCTTCTTCTGTGAAAAAGTCATAAGCAGTGTAATTTATCCAAAGTTCAGGTTCAGTTTCATCCAAGTATTTAAGATGCTCATATTTTACTTTTAAGGTAGTTGCATAGTCTTCAATTGATTCATTATTCATTCCTATAGATAGCATTTGTTTTCTAGCTTCGTCTTTGAGAACTCCGTCTAAATTCAACTCTTCTCGGTGCATATTTAACCAACGAGTCAATCTTGACATAATCAAACCTCAAAAAATAAAAATTTGGTTTGGAATAAAAATTACCTAAAATTATGACATTAGAATTCAAGCACTTTGACACTAGACTAAATCAATGGATTCATACAAATGGCAATACCAAAAATGCCAACTCAATTTTAACTGAAAATCTAGATAATACACTCTTAGGATTTTTCTTACCAGAAAAGAATTTCTCTTTCGGTCAGATGGATGAAAATACCACGGCAGCAAATTTAAAAAATCATCCAAATGGTGATGTTCTGCTGTTGTCATCCAAAACTAGACTACTCTACGGTTCAGTAGAATGTTTAGAAGTCATTGAAAAACTTTGCCCAGATCGCAAAGACCGTGGTGCTTACGGTTCCATTTTCTTAGGTTCGTGTAAAAATGCCATCCATGAAAAGTTAAATATTTTAGTAGTAGATGATACTAATGGAGAAAATGGAGGCATATTACCAAATGATGTAGCATATAAATTTGTAGGTGACTGCTATGGTCAGATTACCACTAAACTATATGACCAAATAACTAACAGAAATGAACAAAAAGATAAAAGTTATCGTATAGTACAGCATCGCTTTGGTTGGAGAGAACATGATGGAGAGGACACCAAATACCGATTTGGCAAAGGCACACTTCGTCCTTATAACTTAGACGAAATAAAATATGCAAATTCAAATAACAAACCTAAAATTGACCTCATTATCCCCATATCTAGCTTCAAGGGAACGGATAAAGATAACCCATCTACACCCATAAAACCCCAAATCAAACCAGGTTTATATAATCAAACCATTTGGTTAGGTGAAAAATCACAGTCCCAAAAAGGTAAGACTGCCATTTCTCAACTACTGGCTTCTTTCCCCCAAGGTATCAAAGACTTTGCGGAAGAATTAGAAAAGCAAGCTCAAGAACTTGCAGAAATCCAACAAGATCCCAGGAAAGTAGCACAATTATATTGCGAAAAATACGAAAAACGTAAAGCTTTTATTGAACAGCAAAAAACTGAACAATTAGTAAATAAAGCAGTAGAATTATCTACTGATGACCCTAAGATAGATGAAAATTTATATGCAGATGATTTACAAGAAGATAGTGAATCTGAACAAGATGACCTGTTAATGTACAAAATTATCAAGGCAGATTTACTTGTCCATAACCAACTATTAGAAACTGAGAAAGTTAAACAAGAACTTACACGATTTGTACAAAATGAATGGCGGGATATTGCCCTTGGTCGTGTCCTCACCTTTGACCGGGGAATGATTATTCCCTCCAAAGAACTCAAAAATGGTGAGATTTCTGTGCCTTGGATAGCTGAGGGTGAAAAAATTCTTAATTTTCGCTCCCCTTTCCTCAATGCTAATGGTTTATGTGTTTCCATCAACAAACATATTGAAGATTACTTAGGACCAGATGGCAACCCCTTGGCAGGAATTATCGTAGTTAACGATGAAGACCACAAACGCATTCAAGCTAGGATTGAATCCCTAAAAGCACAAGGTATTGAAACCGAAGAATTAGACCCCATAGAAACCGAATCAGAACGTCAAGGTCGAGACTTTGATGGTGACTGTATTGGTGTGGAATTAGCCAGTAAATATCCTAATTTGACCGCCGAAGCTGAATACAGAAACTTGCCTGAAAATGCTTATGCTCCCACAGTCAAACTGAAAAAGCAATCTTTTTACAGAGAAGATGGTACACAACCTGAATTTGAAGAAATCGCTATTCACATGAGTGATGGTATCAGTGTTGGTATCATCAATAATCATGTTACAGCATTAGAGGCTTTAGAGTCAGAAATTGAAACTTTAATAACTTATGGAAATTCTCAACAACAAACAGAATATTTAGACCAAGTTGGTAGTCATTATAAAAAATTAGTCAATTTAGAAAATAATCAAAACCATCCTCAAGCCATACGGGAAGAATACAGAGAACAGATGCAGGAATTTCTCCAACTTGCATCTGTTCAAAATAGAAATTCTCAAGTGATAGAACAAGCAATGGCAATTAATCGCAATATGTACCGACAAATGATTGAAGCAGCTTGTTTCCAAAATCAAATTGCGGTGGATTTATTCAAAAGTGCCAAAAAACCTGATATGGAGGTAATAGCTGAAAACAAACGCTATCTTTATCGAGATGTTAATTATATAAAAGATAAAAAATCTTCATCTGCTTACTTGAAGGAAGGTATTAACACTACTGGTTATTCACCAGTGGAATTACTAATCAACCAAGTTAATAAATACTTTGAAGCATCTCATTTAGAATCACGTCCTATTATCCAATTTCAAGATTTATTTAAAGGTGTAGAATTTACTCCTCAACAAAAATTTCAGGCTATATTAACCAAACAAGAATTTGATGAAAAATTTAATGTTGCTACTAGATTAAATAAACGTCGAGAAACTGAACAAGGACCTTATGCTGTTGTCAAAACAAGCAATGGTACAGAAATTACCATCACTAATCTTACTCGCTACGAACATCCAGGAATTTGGAAAGGTTCTACACTCAATATTCGTTTAGAAGAAATTCCAGAAAAATATCGGTCTTTGCAACGTCCCCATACTTTGTTAGCAATAGCGCAAATTGATGGAGAAACGGAAAATGGAGAACCTAAATATTGCAAACTGGGAACAGTTAGTCAACAATCTGTAATTGACTATAAACTTAAACCAGGAATGATAACTCAGGGAGCAACATTAGTTGAACTGAAACCTGAACTGAGAGAAAGTCAAATCAAATTACTGTTTCAAGAAGCTTATGCTGTTGCTGAAAATTTCTATAATTTAATTCCTGAAGACCAAAAATTACCAGCCGCAGCCGCAACATGGAATATATCAGCTTCTCGACAAGATGAATTAGAACAAGGAGATAATTCAAGTTTGAACTCTCGTAAAAAAGTTTCTAACTTTGTATTTGCAACTTTTGGTAAGGAAATAGTTAGCCGATTAGATGAGTTACAATTTTCACAACTCAAAGTATTAGGAATTGGTAAGGAAGGAGATAATTTTGTTGGTAGGGAATGGAATCCGCAAGAAAAATATTCGATAGAGATACAAGCCAGTAGCTATCCTCCAGGACATGAAAGACATAATTCTAGATTGGTATTTGTCAAAGACAATGACGAAAAATACAAAGAATTTGCTGTTTTGGAACAAAGAACAGGCCAGTTACCAATTGGTACTCAGGCACAAGCATATATTAAACCAGGTGAATCTTATACAGCTACGGCAACTATTAATTTACCATCACAACCACCAATCAACATTACTATCAGAGAAATTAGTAAATTTTCTCATGCAGGTAAAACTTTTAATGGTGAACCAGTCACACTCGCTATTGGTAATGTAGCAGTTCCTATTGACACAGCTAAAATTAAATTGGCTGGTCAAATATTAGGAGAATTGGATAATGATTCAATTCAAGAATTAAGAAAAATAAATTATTTAGCTAATGGTAATCCGCTACAACTTAAATTAAAGTCTATTGGTGATAGTCAACATGAAGGTGGTTTTATTATTGCTGAATCACCTCATGGGAATTTGTTGAAAATTAATAAGATTAATGTTTATGATTTTAAAGGACAAGTTTTTACGGGAGAAGAATATAAAAGCGTTAGTTTAGAAGTACCAACCAGTAAAAATAGGGATGCTGTTTTTCTAAATGGAGAATTATTAGGAGTTCTTCACTATAAAAAAGATAAGGAAACACTGCAAAATCTGGGAGTGCTTAAACATGGTCAACAAGGGTCTGTAAATTGTACGTTACAAAGCAATTTTTCTCACACCTTTATTAATATTGAACCCAATACAGTACAATATCCTCAAATTTGGACAAAGGAATCTCAAGCTTTTCAAGATAATTCCCAATCAAATACGGTAACAAAGCAAGAGGTGATGGTTGAAAAAAGTGGGTTATTGCTGGAAAAGATAAAAGAACGTCCGACAATATTGTTTACTAGTCAGGAAGATAAGGTACTGGGATTAATAGGAATAGCAGTGGACAACCACAAAACAGAATTAGTTCAGAATTGGTTTAAATCTAAAAATATTGAATTTAATGTTTTACTTCCACAAGATGTACCACTAGAAACGAAAAAAGGTCTTTCTGTAATTTACTTGGTTAGTAGTACAATTCCATCTGATGACTTTGATGCTTTGAAGGCAAAGTTTGGAGAACCATTAAGTGCTGACAGAAAAAATAGTGCTTACAATCAATATCTTAATTCCCTTCCCAATAGACCACATATAATAGGGGAAAAACTCGATAAAGTTCAGGAATTAGCTACAATTACAATACCTGTTACAGTTACACCCAATTTATCAAATAACAATCCACCGCAGCAAACAATTGTAGTTCCTGAAAATCTGCAAACTATATCCGCAGTAGCTGAGATATTACCTGCTAATAGCACTATTGTCTCCCAACCTAAAGAAAAGGATGTTGTGATTTCGGGTAAACCTGTGCAAATGGTGTTTCCGTTGAAAATGCACGGTGAACCCAATCCTTTACCAGTCAGCACTACTATTGAAGCTATGCGCGGATATGGTAGATGTCATACAACCAGAACTTATGAACCGTACAAAGCTTATGGTTTTAAAGAGGGAGATATTGCGATCGCCGTAGGTGGCCATTCTACTATTCCTGCTTCTACTTCCCAACAAGTTGCCTTTCGAATAGGTAAACAATACCGCATCACCCCAGAAATGATTGCAGATCCAGCATATCAGCAACAATGGGGCGCAATGGAAAAACACAGCAGTCGCGAACTGGCCACTTTTAGGAATAAACCCGAAGTATGGGGACTAAATATGGAACCGCTGGGAGATTATATCAACGGTAAAATCCTACCTTTCCCCAGTGCAAACCTTGAACAGTCATTAGTTACACCTGCTATACCACCACCTTTATCTACAGCCATACCCCTGACATCTGTTATTACTTCTCCGGTGAATATCGGTTCGAGAAGTTCTGACCCTCTAGGTGCGGCTATGACTAATCCTACTGTTAAAGCCAAGGAATTAGGCAAAATTCAAGGGGAGTACCCTGTATCTTTCCGTGATAACGCCGCAGTACCCGCCGGTAAATATGGACCAGAAACTTATGCCCAAGATAAACCTACTGGAGTCCCTTTTGTCTCTGCTGAACAAGCTTATCAACACTACAAAACAACAGTACCTTTGGGAGAACCACGAATACAGTTAATGGCAGAAATCATTCAAGCCAAGTTAGAACAGCACCCCAAGTTGTTTGCAGCTATCACCCAAAGAGGAGGTGTGGAATGGCTGGAAAACTGTACTCACTATGTCACTTCTGCCAGAGATAACTACTGGGAAGGCAAGGGTAAAGAATCTCCGTTTATCCGCGCTTTGATTGAGGGATATTCTAGGGTGTTGGAAAATTCTCAGACTATTACCCAAGTATCCTCAGAGTTACCAGCAAAGGAATCTGTACCAAAAACTATTAATTTATCCACACCTCAACCTCAAGATTCTGTCCAAGAAATTATTAGTTCCCCCAAAAGTTCCAACCCACTTACTAATCTTCAACCCCTAAATGCTGCTGTAGCAACGCATATGCAAAAGGATGTGGCAATGGCTGAAGTAGCTACTCAATTCATTGGTATGTCATCTGCACCACCTGAAACACCCTCTAGCACCCGTAATTATCAACAAGCTTGGGGGGAAAGGGCAAATACGGGAGTGTACTCAGCCAATGACACAATTATGGTTTCAGGTTCTGGTCCTTGGAGGAGTGTTACTCAAAAACAAATTCTGGAAACTTTCAATAAACATTATGTACCACTGATTGATCAGGCGATCGCTTCCAAAAGTTCTTTTGTAGTGGGTAATGCTGCTGGTACTGACCAACTGGTAAAACAATATTTAGAAACACAGGGATACAAGCTAGAAGCTGTCAATGATGGGTACACACGCGCAGTCAAACTAGAACAAGATACTACGCTTACCAATCAACAACCACCATCTATTACACCAACGGCTTCAGCAGTATCTTCTTCAGTACCTACACAGCCATCATCTGTGATGTCATCTCATGGGCTAAAGTTGCCTAACTCTACACCCGTTTCCTCATCCAACATTGTTCAAAAGGAGGTAGTTGCTGATAAAACTATTCAAGATCAAGAAACAACATTAGAAAAATTAAGAGCTTGGTATTTGACTGCACAAAAGTTAGGTAAGTCAGCAGAATATATTCAGCGAATTGCAGAGGTTGGTAGTGAATTTAAATCAGGTGCAGAATTAACAGAAAAAGCAGTCGTAGCAATGAATAATGATTTTCAAGAACTACATTCTATCAATCGTCTTACCCAAATTGCTCAACGAATGGGGGATGTATTTGGTATTCCTCAAGATAATGGAGACGTTATAGTACAAGGTAAAGAATACTTGATTTCAATCAATAACTCTCACAAAGATTTAACGATTATAAAAAAAGATGGAACTGTTTTACTGGATATTAAATTAGGACAGATTAATCAGAGTCGAATATCGGCTGAAGTTATTGATGTATTTGAGGAAATCAACAATAATATCAATCAATCTTTGGCATCAGTCAAAAATCAGTATCTTCAAGTTTAATATTTAATCAACTTAGTCTTTATTCAATTCATTGGCATAAATTTATGACAACTAATCCGTTAGCTATACTCACTGAAGAATCAACCAAAATATCACCCGATATTTCCCCGGCTAAAGCTGCTTATATGTTAAGCCAACTTCTCGAATATGTTGATTACAATGAATTAGAATCAATTCCAGCCACAGAAACTGTAAGCGTCGAAGAACAAAGCGATGCTATTAAAACACTGGCATCTATTATTGCTAGTCTCAATTCTGGAAGGACTATGGAAGAATCTGTTATAATAGCATTTGAACCAGAGGAGATTCAGGTAGAAAATCCAGAGTTTATTCCTGAATTACCAGTTATGTTGGCAGATGATTTAACTGTGAGTACAATAGAAAAGGAGAAAAACAATCTCAATCAAATTAATAATGATTCAATTATAGTTTTAGTGGATGAACAGGAAGAAAACCAAGCAGAAATATATGAGGAAGACATTATGCTATATGTTATTCCTTTGATGATAGCAAGGTTAATGAGCGAAGAAAGTTTAGTAGAAGATAGTGGAGATGTAAAGATTAGAGTTTATCAATCAGATGAATTTACTGCTTCACTACAAGTTACAGCGACAGAGGAGCAAATTTTAATCTTGAAAAGAAAGCAAAATTTGTATTCTGAAGCCGAAGTTGCTTTAAATGCTGTGAGAAAAACAAATTATGCCCAGTTTCAAGTTACTACAAATCAATTAACAGAGGCAGAGATAGAAAAATTTAAACTGATAGCGTTAATGGAGTATAATCGAAGTAGTCAATTACTTAAAAAGGAACAAGAGTTAGGAGAGTGATAGAATTTGTTTATCAAGATATGGTTGATTCCTGGATATAGAGACGTTACATAGGACTCCTATTTGATTTTTGAACATCTTTTTTTATGCCAGGAACTTTAAACGTCTTTTAAGCAGTAAAATAAAAATGTAGAGTTGGGAGATTGTCAAATTATGCAAATCACAATTGATTTACCAGATAATTTAACAGATAAAATCCAGGATAAATTAGAGGATTTATCCCAAAAAGTTCTCAATACATTAGCTATAGAAGCTTTTTTGGAAGGATTTATTAATTTTAATGAATTTAGACAGATGATAGATTTTCAGGATGATACAGCTTTTAAAGCTTTTTTATCTGCAAGTCTTCCCGTTCATTCTTTAGGATTATTGACTTTGATGGAAAGTCGTGCAGATATAGATTTTAAACTTAATGAACAAGGGATTTTGGAAGAAATTAATAATGATGGCTCTACCTTTCCCTTTACGTAAAACAAAATTTATTGTAGCGACTGTCTGGATTATCACTTGACAATCAAGACAGT